>JAFGUM010000574.1 GCA_016938515.1 Spirochaetales bacterium
GGTGATAATCGTCGTTACGCTTGCGTTCTGGATCGCCGGAACGCTGGTGTTTTTCGCGCTCAACGGCTGGCGGGCTCCCGGAGGAACGCCGCTCGGCTGGGTGCTGGTCATCAAGACTACCGAGGGACTCGTGTCTGCCACGCTCAACGCCCTCGTCGTCAATCATATTTTAACGCGGGCCAAGGAGCGGCTCGGGATGGATTCCATCCGGCCCGGAGAACGTGATCCCTTCGCCAGATCGCGCGACGCGATTATCCTGGTAGGTACCATCGCCGCGATTTCGTCGCACGTCGCCTTCATCGGCAGGTACTACCAGTTGCGGAATCCGACATTTCTAGGCCCCGAAGACCCTGTTGCTGCGGTACTCGTCGTTACGGGTCTCATAGGCGTCGTCGCGCTGTTCATGCTGGCTACCTCGATGCGTGAGTCGAAGTACCAGACAGACGCGCTCGATCGGCGCATCCGCGAGCTTGCATCGCGGGACACGGTAGATCTGACAGCACGAGCCAATATTATAAATTTTGACCAGACCGGCGTGCTCGCGGAAGCTTTCAACTCCTATACTGGATCCTTGCACGCCATGATCACGGAGATTGGCGAATCAACGACACAGCTTACGTCTTCATACGCTGACCTCAACGAAGCCAGCGTGGCCATGAGCGGACTGCTCGGCCAGATAGAAGAGTCAGTACACCGGATCAGCGAAGCGATCGAAGCCGAGGGCGAGTCGCTGAAAGGTTCAACAGGGGCTGTTGTAGCCATCAATACCGGGGTCGACTCATTGCGCCTGGCAATTTCGGAACTTGCAGCCAGCACTGCCCAGTCGAGCGCGGGTGTGGAGAGGATGATAAGCAGCATTCGAACCATCGCCACCAATGAGGACAGCGTGGGAGCTCGATACGAGGAGCTGCTGTCTGCTACAGACGCGGGCAAGGACTTGATAGAAGAAACCAGCGCACAGATAGGCCGCGTAGCCGACAAGTCCCGTTTGATGCTGGACGCCAACGAGCTGATCATGGGAATCGCGTCAAGAACAAACCTGCTGGCGATGAACGCCGCCATAGAAGCTGCTCACGCGGGGGAGGCTGGCAAAGGTTTTTCTGTCGTTGCCGACGAGATACGAAGCCTCGCAGAATCGTCAGCGGAGCAGTCCAAGACTATCGGGCAGCAGCTAGCGGAGATTACGGCGGCTATAGCGGCCGCGGTATCGGCTTCTGGTGAAGCGTCCAGCGTTTTCGATCGCGTCGCTTCGCTCACTTCAACCGTGCACGCGTCCCAGGCCGAAATCCGGGAAGCCCTGGGTGACCAGAGCCGTCGCTCGCGGGAAACACTCGA
>JAFGUM010000575.1 GCA_016938515.1 Spirochaetales bacterium
AGGCGAATGCGCTGCGCCTCGCCGCCTGATAGCGTGCCCGCTTTTCTATCGAGCGTCAGGTACTCAAGCCCTACGTTTTTAAGGAAACTGAGCCTTGCCGTTATCTCCTTTAATACCTGCCTGGAGATGAGCTTCTGCGTGTCCGTGAGCACTACTTCGTCCAGAAATCGCATTGATTCTTCTATGGACATCCCCGAAAGCTCGTGAATGTTCTTGCCGCCGATTGTAACCGCGAGGGCTTCTGGCCGCAGACGCTTGCCGCCGCAGGCTTCGCACGGCTTCTCGCTCATGAATTTTTCAAGCCAGTCCTTGATGCCATCGCTGTTCGTCTCCAGGTACCGCCGCATCAGCTCAGACAAAATACCCGGGAAGGCTGACTCGTACTCAAAGTGCCCCGTACCCTTGGCGTTGTCGTAGCGCACGCGGATGGCTTCGTTGCCGCCGTACAGTATCGCGTCCATCGCCTTCTTCGGCAGCTCACCGAACGGCGTGTCCAGGCTGAACTTGTAGTGCTTGGCCAGAGCCTCAAACCGGGAGCGGAACCAGGCCGCGTCCGGATTGTACGGGATGCACCCACCTTCATTGAAAGACAGCGACTTATCGGGAATTACCAGGTCTGGGTCGAATTCCAGCTTGATCCCGAGGCCGGTGCAGGCCGGGCACGCGCCGTGCGGCGTATTGAACGAAAACAGCCGGGGCTCCATCTCGGGCAGGCTTATACCGCAATCCGGACACGCGCCACGCTGGCTAAAGAACTCGTCTACCTCGGTGCCGCGCTCCTCGCGGGTTACTATAGCCACGCCATCTGCGACGCGCAGCGCCGTCTCCACCGCTTCGGCCAGACGGCGCCTGCCATCCTCGGACAGCTTGAGTCTGTCCACGACGATCTCTATTGAATGTTTTTTCTGCTTGTCCAGCTCTATCTTCTCGTCGAGCGAGCGAAGCTCGCCGTTTACCCGCGCGCGCACAAAACCCTGCTTGGCCGCGTCTTCCAGTATCTTCTGATGCTCGCCCTTCTTGCCGCGAACGACTGGCGCCAGCACCTGCAGCTTTGCCCCTGCCTTCCACGACATGATCGTATCGAGGATTTGGTCTATCCCCTGCTCGCGTATCTCGCGGCCGCACTTGGGGCAGTGCGGTGTACCTATCCTGGCAAAGAGCAAGCGGTAATAGTCGTATATCTCGGTTACCGTACCGACGGTCGAACGAGGGTTGCGGTGCGTTGTTTTCTGTTCTATTGATATTGCCGGAGACAAGCCTTCTATAAAGTCTACGTCGGGCTTCTTCATCTGCCCGAGGAACTGCCTCGCGTACGCAGACAGCGACTCCACGTAGCGGCGCTGCCCCTCCGCAAAAATCGTGTCGAAGGCCAGCGAGCTCTTGCCCGAGCCCGACAAGCCCGATATGACGATAAGCTTGTCCCGCGGCAGTTCCACGTCTATGTTCTTGAGGTTGTTTTCCCGTGCGCCTTTTACTATCAGCTTGTCCATGATGACAAGGAGAATACCGCCGCAGACACCCTTCGGGCAAGGGGGACTATACAGGCGTGTAGTTACAATTCCAGGTTTGTCTTGCCCCTTATGGCGCCCAGACCATCAAGCCTTCGATTGCGTCGAAATGCGCGTCCCGGCTTACAAGGATTGCCCCGGTTTCCATGCACTGGGCGGCGATCCAGATATCGTTGACCGGGATGGGACGACCTTTCCTTTTGAGCGCATCCTTGATCATCGCGAAGCGTTCCGCCGTCTCCATACCAACTTTTACTACAACTGTCTTGCCGCCTTTTTCCACGAATTCCTTCAGCCAAAGGCGGTTCTGCCGTTCCATCGAGCCGCCCTTGAAGCCGGTAAGCAATTCACCCGCTACGATTGTCGAAAGATAGACTAACTCGGAATCGTCAAGGAATCTGGCGACGTTCTCGTCACCCTTCATCAGGGCTGTGTAGCAATTTGTATCGATGAGCGCCTTCATCAGATCCAGTCGCTCTCGTCGAGTGCGTTGAAATCGGCGGTTGCTTGTTCGAATTCGGCGGCTTGATCTTCAGTCCAGCGCCCCAGAAAACGTCTGTAGCCAGTTTGCTGCACACCGGAACCCGAACTGGATTCAATCCCAACAGCTTTGGCAAGAAGTTCCTTCATCATGGCATTGATGCTCTCGCCCTTCTCTTCGGCGCGCGATTTGATCGCTTCGACAAGAAGGTCATCCATTTTATGGACCGTCATTGACTTCATACGAACCCCCATGAACCATAGTTATGGTTCGTATTCATTATAGAGAACCACACCAAAACAAGCAATAAAGCCCTCGCCTCGTTTCCCGTATCTGCGTATACTGTGCCGGAAAAAGAGGCATCAATGCGTTTTAACAAAGCTCTGATAGTCATAGTGATAGCTCTGATCGCCCTCGTCGCGCTCGGCAAAATCCTGCCCGCGGCCGTCGAGTCGGCGTTCCCGGGTATTAGAAGATCAACAGCCGCCTTCAACTTGGCAACCGTTGCCGACGGTACCTACGAAGGCACTGCCTTCATCCTTCCAGTATCGGTACGGGTGCGAACCACCGTTTCAGGAGGCCGCGTCTCGTCAATCGAGCTCCTCAGGCACTTTAACGGGCAGGGTACACCCGCGGAGGCCATCATCCACCGCATCATCGACGGTCAATCGCTCGGCGTGGACGTTATCGCTGGCGCAACCTATTCCAGCCTGGCCATACTCAAGGCGGTAGAAAACGCACTCTCACGGGGAGCCGATGTACAGGATAACTAGTCAGGGCGGACACTCTCAGGGTATCCTCAGCGCATGAATACCATAGCAACAACGGCTCACGCCCTTCATGGCAGTGGTTCCAACTGCGCACAATCTGTCGTGTGCGCATTCGCGGATCAGGTTGGCTTCGACTGCGCGCTGGCACATCGGCTCTCCACCTGCATGGGCGCGGGTCTGGGTCGCAAGCAGCTCGTATGTGGCGCCATTACGGGGGGAGCAATGGTGCTGGGAGCCGTGTTCGGCAATTCCTCTGGCGAGGATGTCGAAGCCAAGGAGCGCGCATACGCCATCGTCAATGAGTTTATTTCCCAGCTTGAAGCCGAATTCGGCTCGAGCGACTGCGCTACCCTGCTGGGTGTCGATCTGCAGACCCCTACCGGAAGACAGGAGATGAAATCCCGCGGACTGGACGAGAGTGTCTGTGATGCGATCATCAAGCGCTCTGTAGAGCTGGTCGCCGAGTACATCGCGAAAAAAGCCTGACAGCCACGATGGCGATGGCTTCCAGCGTGGCGCTTGCCTGTCTGTGTTTATACGTTGAACTTAAAGAACATTACATCGCCATCGTGGACGACGTATTCCTTGCCTTCGGTGCGGATCTTGCCGGCGGACTTGAGCGCGGCTTCCGAGCCCATGGAGTCG
>JAFGUM010000108.1 GCA_016938515.1 Spirochaetales bacterium
ACGGGGACGACAACGGGGACAGAGCTCAAAACTGGTTGCCGATACCGAGAATCGTATCGTCCTTGAACCCCAACTTGCTTCCATTGTCGCGATACTGGTTGGAGACATAATTGCCTCGATGGCTCGACTGTCGCTGATGCTTGAAATACGGATTTCTTCGGCATCTGGAAGCTTGAGGATAGAGCTTCGTGTGGATCCAAGTGTGGACAGGATAGCCGTAACCAGTGTGCATGACGATATAGCGTCGAGTCGTAGTGCGGCGGGCGTACTCGGAGAGGTGATCTTGGGATACCTTGAGCCAGAGCACGCGAAGGGGGCAGGATTGTATCTGGATGTCTGCTCAGTATCCCACGGCATTCCTCGAGCGCATCGACGACCTTTGTTTGATCTGTGATATTTCGCTTAATCAGTGCGGGTCTCGTAACCGTAACTATAGAGAATTGGCTATATCGCAAGCTATAAGCTTGTATCGTTGCTTCTACATATAGTATGATTCGAAAACTGATGGAGGGAAGACCCCCATCATACCGGGTGCTGCTTCCCTGGCACTGGAGTGCGGTGAATACGATGTACGCACACCAACTGCGTGTTTTCCCCTGTAATCATACCGCTCGTACCAAGCTAATCAGGCGCGCGCGGTTGTCAGAAAGGACGCCTGGCTCATGAATATCGCTCTGCTTAAAGAATACTATAACGCTCCCGCCGAAGAAATCGCAGCTCGCCCTGATTGGGCAGAAGCACATGCTTCGTTACTCGACGCTCTCGAATCAGGCGATATCGCCGCTACTGAGCGCGGATCTGATGATCGTTGGCGAGCTGTTCCCTGGGTCAAAGGCGCTATACTCACAGGTTTCAAAGCGTCCGCGGTTGTGCCAGTAGCCGGATGGCCGGGCGGCGCCTCGGATAAGGCTGCGTACCCACCAAGAATTTTCAACAGTACCGAAGGGGTACGCGTGGTGCCGGGTGGTACATCGGTGAGGAGAGGTGCTCGTGTCGAAGCCGGCGTCGTTATCATGCCACCCGCGTATATTAATGTTGGCGCGGTAGTTGGTTCTGGATCAATGGTTGACAGCCACGCGTTGGTGGGCTCGTGCGCTCGCGTCGGGAAAGGCGTACATCTGTCCGCAGGGGTACAGCTTGGCGGAGTACTCGAACCAGCTGGTGCCTTGCCCGTGGTCATAGAGGACGGAGTATTTGCCGGCGCGCTGTCTGCAGTGCTAGAGGGCGTTGTCGTAGGTGAGCGGGCAGTGCTGGCTCCAGGCGTCATCCTTACGGCTTCCGTCATTGTGTACGATCTCGTCAAGGAGCGCGAGTGGCGGGGAGAAATACCGCCGGGAGCGGTAGTTGTTCAGGGGTCGAGACCAGCGCAGGGGGCGTACGCCCGCACTGTCGGGCTCCAACTATACGCGCCGTGCATCGTCAAGTATAGAGACGCCACTACCGACGCGTCATTGGTTCTCGAGAGTGCATTGAGAGAGGCCTCTTCTATATGACACCAGCGGCGAGGCTAGCCACTGTGAGCCCGTCGATTATACGAGCGATGGGGCAAGGTGCACCTGAAGGTTGTGTGTCTCTGGGGCTGGGTGAGCCATCATGGCCGCTGCCCGCAAGCGCATCCCGTGCTTTGGCGAAGGCATACGGTGAGGGCTCAACCTGCCCGTATGGACCAAACGCAGGCACTCCCGAGCTCCGCCGAGCCTTATCCGCGTGGCTAGGATCGCCTGAGGATACACTGATGCTGGCTGCTGGCAGCCAGGCGGCATTATTCGCCCTTTTTCAAGCTTGGGCGGGAGATGGTGATGAAGTTCTCGTTCCTGATCCTGGTTTTGTAACGTATCCTGTCCTTGCTGCGATGGCAGGAGCCAAAGCGCTGGCATATGAACTGGCGGACGATGGAAGCCTCGATGCGGAGCGTTTTATCGCAACGCTTGACAAGGCGACCCGAGCCAAGCTGGCCGTTATCAATCACCCGGCAAATCCCACCGGGGTAGGCGCGAGCGCAGACGCCTTGGCTAAAGTTGCGCGAATATGTCAGGATCGAGGTGTTGTTCTTGTTTCTGACGAAGTGTACCGTGACCTGTACCTTGAAAACCGTCATCCTGGAATTCTTGATGATGGTGTGCGCCGTGGCATCGTGGCGCTGGGTTCCATGAGCAAAGCGTTTGCTGCTCCGGGGCTGCGCGTCGGTTGGGCATTGGGTGACCCTGATGTGCTTGCTCCCGCTCGGCTCGTCCACAACGCTATGACGAGTTGCCTGTCGAGGCCCGCACAAGCCGCCGCAGTAGCCATACTCGATGAGGCTCAGGCGGTACTTGACGAATCGCGACGACAATTAAGGCTGAGATGGGATACCTTTGATGCTTCGTATCGTAAAATGCTATCATTTTTACCACCACCAGTCATCCCCGCGGGGGGCTTTTACCACTGGATGCCACTACCACGAGAGGGGCTCTCAGACCCCGTGGGATTTTGCATGCGTGTTCGAGATGTTGGTCATGTCATCGTGGTGCCAGGCGTGGCGTTTGGTGCGCGCGGAGCCGCGTTCGCGAGACTCTCATGGGGAGGCTTTCCTGAGGATACTATCGAGGGCATTACAAGGCTTGCGCCATACTGGCGCACGTAGCGGGCTGTCTCTGGCGAGCGCTTATAGTAATTACATGAGCGGAACCGGCCTTGCAGGACGCCGACCGGCCGCAAGGCGGTCAGTCGGCAGCAGCTGATTCAGCGTTCCAATTTGCGGTATACGTATCGGTGCGGCCGGTCGGCGTTGCCGCCGAGGCGTTCGTGGCGGTACTCGGCGTACTCGGACCAGTTGCCGTCGTACCAGATCACTTCGCCGTCCTCGAAGGCCAGAAGGTGCGTGCAGACGCGGTCGAGGAACCAGCGGTCGTGGCTGACTACCAGCGCGGAGCCGGCGAAGCCGTCGAGCGCTTCCTCGAGGGCGCGCAGGGTATTCACGTCGAGGTCGTTGGTCGGCTCGTCTAGGAGGATGACGTTGGCGCCTTCCTTGAGCATGATCGCCAGGTTGAGCCTGTTGCGTTCGCCGCCGGAGAGCACGCCGACCTTCTTCTGCTGGTCGCCGCCGGAGAAGTTGAACCACGAGCAGTACGCGCGGCTGTTCACTTCCTTGACGCCGCCGAGCTTTACGATGTCCAGGCCGTCGGAGAGCTGTTCCCAGACGGTCTTGTCGGGGTTGAGCCCCGCGCGCATCTGGTCGGCGTACGCGAGCTTGACGGTGTCGCCGAGTTTGAGGGTGCCGCCATCGGGCTGCTCCATGCCAGCGATAAGCTTGAACAGCGTCGTCTTGCCGGCGCCGTTGGGGCCGACTATGCCAACGACCGCGCCTGGCGGCACGGCGAACTCGAGATCCTTGAACAGGAGCTTGTCGCCGTAGGCTTTGGTCAGGGCTTTTGCTTCTATCACAACAGAGCCGAGCCTCGGGCCGGGTGTTATAAAAAGTTTTGTTTCACGCACCTTTTCGCGCTCGCCGTCGGCGAGGAGCTTCTCGTACTGCGTGATGCGCGCCTTCGATTTGGCGTGGCGGCCTTTGGGGCTCATCCGCACCCATTCGAGTTCGCGCTCCAGGGTCTTGGCTCGCTCGGAGTTGCCTTTCTCTTCTTGCTCGAGGCGCTTGGCCTTCTGGTCCAGCCAGCTCGAGTAGTTGCCCTTCCACGGGATGCCCTCGCCGCGGTCGAGTTCGAGGATCCAGCCGGCGACGTTGTCGAGGAAATAGCGGTCGTGGGTGACGGCGATAACGGTGCCTTCGTACTGCTGGAGGTGCCGCTCGAGCCAGGCGACTGTCTCGGCATCGAGGTGGTTGGTCGGCTCATCGAGGAGGAGGATATCCGGCTTGAGGAGCAAGAGGCGGCACAGCGCGACCCGGCGGCGCTCGCCTCCGGACAGCACGTCAACGACTTGGTCGGCCGGCGGGCAGCGGAGCGCATCCATCGCGAGGTCGAGCCGCGCGTCGAGGTTCCAGCCGTCGACTTCTTCGATCTTCTCCTGTAGCTTAGCCTGCCTGTCGGCGAGCTTGTCGAAGTCCGCGTCCGGCTCGCCGAAGGCTTCGCTGACCTTCTCGAACTCGGCGAGCGCGTCGACTATGTCCTGCACGCCTTCGGACACCACTTCGCGGACGGTCTTGCCCGCTTCGAGGTGGGGTTCCTGCTCCAGGAAGCCTATCGAGTAGCCGGGGGCGCAGTTGGTCTCGCCGGCGAACTCGGTATCGACTCCCGACAGGATGCGGAGGAGGCTCGACTTGCCCGAGCCATTCAGCCCTATGACGCCTATCTTGGCGCCGTAGTAATAGCTGATGGATATGTCCTTGAGGACCTGCTTGGTACCGTGCTTCTTGGCGACGCGGTACATGGAATAGATGATCTTCTTGTCGTCGACTGTGGCCATTGGCTCAGTATACATGAAAAAATG
>JAFGUM010000576.1 GCA_016938515.1 Spirochaetales bacterium
AAGCGCTACGGAATAGTGGAAAACAGAACAAGACGAACAAGATTTGTGCAAGATAAACAAGATAGGTCTTAGGAAGAAACCCTTAAATTCTCATTCATCTTGTCAATAGTGAGACATCTTGTTCTCGTCTTTGACTATTTCTGGCACATTTCATAAGTTCGCGTTGTAAACATGGCTCAAAAGCAATATACTTTATCTATGCTTACGCGTTCACGCTACTCCGGTTCCATCCTTGAACGAAAACTCAAGAAGCCATTCGTGCATATCCTCTTCGGCGCCAGGCAGACGGGCAAGTCCACCTTACTACGCGGCCTACTGCCAACTAACGCCACTATGGTAGACCTGTCGGATCCGCGCGAACGCGCCCGATTCGCGGCCCAGCCCGGGCTGTTCATCGACCTCTGCCGTTCGCTCCCGCGGCGGGACGAAGGGCAAACCGTATTCGTAGACGAGGCGCAGACGGTACCGGCGCTTTTCGACGCCGTGCAGAGCCTCTACGACGACGATAAGGAGCGCTGGCGCTTCATACTCTGCGGAAGCTCGGCCAGGCGGCTCCGGTCATCTGGCGCCAACCTGCTTCCAGGCCGGAGCGTACGCCATATACTCCATCCGCTGGTCACGGAAGAATACGACGAGGAGCCGACGCGGAACGCGAAGCCGGACGCGCGACTCGTTCCGCTCGGCGAACATGCGGGGCCGGGGCTATCCCGTTTTACTCCGCGAAGCCTAGAGAACCGACTCGTTTACGGGGACCTGCCTGGCATAGCGTCGCTCGACGACGACGAAGATCGCGCCGACCTTCTCGCGAGCTACGCCACGGCCCACCTCGAAGAGGAGATCCGCCGCGAGGCCGCCATAAAGGATTGGGGCCAGTTCCTGCGCTTCGTCAAGTTCTCTGCGGGCGAATCGGGCGGCATCGTCAACCTGGCCGGAGTCTCGCGGGAGACTGGCGTCGCGGCTCAGACTATCAAGGGCTACTACCAACTACTCGAGGACATGTTCATCGGCTTCCCGGTTCCAGCCTTCTCGGGCAGCTCCCGGAAAAGCGCGCTATCCAGCCCGCGCTTCTTCTACTTCGACCTGGGCGTACGGAACGCGGCGGCTGGCATTCCACTTGTCGAGGCCACAGTCAACGCCGTTCCAGGATCCCTGTTCGAGCAGTTCGTCGGCGCCCAGCTCTGGCGCAAGCTAGCGTATACCGCGAACGGCTCGCTATCGTACTATCGCACCGCCGACGGCGCGGAAGTGGACTTCGTCATAGAGAAAGCCGACGAGATCATACCCGTCGAGGTAAAATGGACGGAGAACCCAAGCCTCAAGGACGCCAGGCACCTTTCGTCGTTTATCTCCGAGCATAAAGGGCGATGCTCGCATGGATACGTCGTATCCCGCTGCCCGTACACGCTGGCGCTGAACGAAACGATCACGGCCATCCCATGGTGGGCGATATGATCAGCTAAGAGAAGGATAGGCAAAGACAGAACAAGACAAAGGCTAAGGAATAGTGGAAGACAAAACAAGATGGACAAGATTTGTGCAAGATAAACAAGATAATTCTATAGGAAGAATCCCTTAAATTCTCGTTCATCTTGTCAATCGTGAGACATCTTGTACATCTTGTTGTCGGATTCGGTCTACCACGCCTCTTCTATACTAGTTCTCACGGGCTTTATAGCCAAAATGCGGAACAAAATA
>JAFGUM010000109.1 GCA_016938515.1 Spirochaetales bacterium
CAGAAGCTTGCAGATCTTGTATTCAAACAGCGGCGCATTCTCCGTTCGGTGCGTCGGGACGTCGTGTCGATCGGCAGGATAGAGAGGGACGTCATACTGCACTACACTTGGCCGCTTAACTTCGGCTCCCCTCGTACAGCGGAATGCCTTATGGCGTCATTTGCGGAGAAGCTGGTAGCGTCGCGTGAACACAGGGCGGTACTCGGTACACTATACGCCCCGATAATGAACGAGGCATAAGTATGCTCGATGCCTACGTGCAGGATGCTGCTTTTTGTGAAGAAATAGCGCCAATTATAGAAAGCGATGCGTTTCTGCGGCTCAAGCGTACTCAGCATCACAACGATAGTGTCTACAACCATACGCTGAGAGTCGCGTATACAGCGTATCGTATAGGCAAGCGCTGGAAAGCAGACCAGCGCGCTTTGCTACGGGGAGCGTTGTTTCACGACCTGTATTTTCACGACTGGCGAGACAAGGAACACCTCGTCAACCACGGCTGGACGCACCCCTACATCGCGCTGGAAAACGCCAGGGAGTTCTTTTCTCCCGTGAGCGATCATGAAGCCAACATAATTTCCAGCCACATGTGGCCGCTTACCTTCACTAATCCACCCCGTTCCAAAGAAGCGATCATCGTTTCACTGTCGGATAAACTAGTCGCAAGCGTCGAGGTACTCGTCATGTTCTGGAATTTTTTGCTGCGGACGCTAAGGCGAGCGTTGAAGCCAGCCAGGCGCGATGGTGACGGCGTATGATCGACTGGGTTTATAAACCCTGCGCGAAGCCTGAGGTTGCCACCGACCCCGCAACTGAGCTTCGTATCCTGAGGGAGAATCCCCTGCCACTCGTAGCCGTTGCAATGACCAACTGGAGCATGGCTTCTGAAGCCCTGTCGCTGATCATGGTCGTCGCAAAGCGGTTTTTTATTGATCAGTTTACTTACAAGCTGTTTCCCGGATCTGTGCCCATCAAAAATATAGAGCATCCGCTGGACGAAGCCATCCCTGTGCGCTACGAAACGGCAGCTCTGTACCTGTCGTTCGTACGGCTGTGGGTGTCTTCTCTAAGCTACTTCAGGTCTCGCGTCGGCGCATCGTTTGACTCGTCGGTTATAGATTTTCTTGCTGGCATCAAGCGCTGCTATATCGATGCGTCGAGCGTGTACGGGCGATGCCTGACTACGACAAAGAGACCGGACCGAGCTCCAAACCCGCGGCTGGCTCTGGTCTACGCGGTTGATCCACACTTGTTCTGCGTACCCAGCCTCCACGTCCTTATCGTCTGCTATACCTACGCCAAGCTGGATCAGCTACTGGGGCGGATGGGGTTGCGAGACGAGTACTGCCGGGAGCTTACGGTGCTGAGGAAGCGTGCCCTTGCCATTACAGAGTCGGTGTTATACGTTCGACAGCACAGCATCAACTGCATACCCACGGCGCTTTTCATGCTTTCCGAGATACTACCCGCCTACGATGACGCTGAGGCTCGATCTTTCATTTCCTGTTTGTTCGCGGATGACGCGGGCGTTCATCCCGGCATTCGTGGTCTCATACAGGCGTATATGAAAAACTTGTATGATACGACGGGTACGCGTGGCGTCTCTGATGAAGATCCCTACGAAGGCATCGTGCGGTTTCTTCGTGACTATGACGTGCAAACCGTTTATAACCCCTTAGACGAACTTGCGGTAGACGCTCAGTCCTGATCATCAGACGAGGTGCTGGTCTTGTCCCGAAGTTCACTTAGCCTACGCGACAGGTTGTTGGGCAATACTGACAGCCGTTCGGCGGCTCGGGCAAGTGAACCGCCGGCGATGGCGATCTGCTGCTCGAGGTAGATAAGTTCCATTCGCCGCTTTGCCTCGCGTAGTGGCATGGTTTCAGCAAACGTAAAGCCGCTGCTTGCCGTAGTCGTGGTTGCTGCGGTGTTCCAGCCCATCGCGTCAAGCGATTCCAGCTGCGCGCCTGAAATGCTGATTCGCCACTGGTCAGAAGCGGCGCACAGCGCCAGTGCGCGTTCTACGACGCTCTTAAGCTCGCGTACGTTGCCCGGATATTCTCGCCTGGACAGGTACTCCAGCGCATCGGGAGCAAACTCAGCGCGTATTCTCGAGGCTGCCGTGAAGAACGATACGAGACCGGGCACGTCGGCTACTCTCGCCGACAAAGGCGGAACGGCCAGCGGTACCTGGCCAAGGCGGTACAGCAAGTCTTCACGGAAGACGCCACGCGAGGCTTCAGCTTTTAGATCCCGGTTGGTCGCGGACACGATTCGCACGTTGGCGGTAAAAGTCGCGTCAGCTCCCACAGGCCGGTACTCACCCGTCTCTATGGCGCGGAGCAGCTTCGGTTGTAGTGTGGAGGGTAACTCGCCAACTTCATCGAGGAAGAGCGTGCCGCCAGAAGCCTCGGCAAAGCAGCCATTCCTGTCCCTGTCCGCGCCGGTAAAGGCTCCCCGTCTATGGCCAAACAGCTCGCTCTCCGCGAGGCTCGACGGTATGGCGGCGCAGTTGACTATTACAAATGGACCGTCGCAGCGGTGGGAGCGCGCGTGTATCCATCGCGCCAGTGGGTCTTTACCCGTGCCGCTCGGGCCGTGCAGCAGCACCGCGAGATCTGTGGAGGCAGCTCGCTCGGCTGCCGCTACGAGGTCTTTCATCGCGGGGGTGCTCCCTACGAACAGGTGCTCCGCCAGCCAGGCGTCTCGTGCCGCGCGCTCGGATTTGATGACGCGCGATCTGCTCTCAGCCAGGGCAATGGCCACTTCAAGGCGTCCGAGGTCTACAGGTTTTTCAAGCACGTCTATCGCGCCAGCCTTGACGGCGCGTACCGCGTTTCTGGCGTCGGCGTTGCCGGATACCATGGCCACGGGAATGCCAGCGGCGACGTACTCGCCTAGCACGTCGAAACCGTCTCGTTCGGCGAGGGCTATGTCGAGGAGTACGATGTCGTAGCGGCCAGACACGCGTGATGATTGAGGAGCCGAAAGAAAGCCGCTGGCATCGTGTCCTTTTAGTCGCAGGTAGCTGGTCATTGAATCAAGGTAGGACTGATCGTCGTCTATCACCAATACCGTAGCCATCAAGTACCGCCTTTGCCCGGGAACACCATCGTAAAGCTCAAGCCGCCTACGCTGGTTCGGCTAATCTCCAGGCGGCCGCCGTGCAACGCCGCTATCCTGCCGGTTAGCCAGACACCCAGCCCCATGCCGTCGGCTTTGGTGCTGTATCGAGCCTGTCCAACGAGGGATGTCAGCGATTCGTCGAGCCCCGTCACGGTGTCGACGTAGCGTACGACGTACCGCCCCGGAGAGGATTCGAGGCTGATGGTCACCCCAAAGCTAGTGTTTCTGGCGGCGCAAGCCTCCGCGCTGTTTGCCAGCAGGTTCAAGAAGGCTTCCACCAGGTAATCCCGATCAAAGCGCGGGCGATTTTCCGATCCGGAGCGTTCTACCCGTATAGAACTAGCGGGCACGGGTACGCCTCTCGCAGAAAGCGCGGCTGCCGCTTCGTGTATCGCGTCTTCAGGGTCTACATCAGTCAGAACGGGATCCTTGAAGCCAGACATGGAGCGAATTTTGCCAAAGAGCGTTGTCAGGCGTAACGCTTCCGACTCAACGCGGCCGAGGGCTGCCACGACATCGGCGGAGCTTTCCAGCTCCGAATCCACGAGCGCGGTGCGGGCGGTCTGGGCTGACAGGCTCAGCGAGGCGAGGGGGGTGCGAGCCTGGTGCGCAAGGAAGGCTGATGCCTCGCCCCAGCCTTGCAGCGCGCTTACCTCGGCGTGCATCCTATCGCGATCCGCCAGAGCCTCGACGAGTTCATCCAGTTCCGCCTCCACGTCGCCAAACTCATCCCTGATGCCCGAGCTGAAGCGCGTTACAATTTCGCCTCGTTTTAGTCTGAGCACACCATCGCGCAGGCGAGTCCACCTCGCCGTAATGAGTCTTGCCGCGGCGGCAGACACTACCAGGGCCGCTACAGCTTCAATGCCCAGAAAAGCAATCCACGCTACCGCTGTATCCACCGCCCTATCGCGTTCCAGTACTATGCGCCTGGCTACATCGCGACGTATTGGCACGAGAGCAGAGCTCATCCTGGAGGGAGCAGGGTATGCACCAGTAGCGGCGTCACGCGCCATCGCGGAAAGCTCCACAACGGCAAGTTCCAGCTCGGCGAGGTCTACCTTTGTGGTAGCGTCTCTGTTTATAAGCCATGAAGCGGCTATAAAACCTCCAAGCAACGTCGCGGAAACGGTAAACGACACTATAAAAACACTGGTGCGCAGTTTCATCGGCTCAATGATATGGCACCATGCCCACGACGTCGAGTGTGCGTTGAGTCAGAGCCGCCTTGTATCCCCAGACGACCATGGGGTCGTACGCATCGTCCGCAGGCAAGGAAACCGCAACACTGCACGTTACGGTTGCGGGGAAGGATAAATCGTCAAGCCTGCTCAGGGGTATGCTTAAAAACCTGGTTGCCAGCGCCCACGCTGTTGCCGCGTCGTCTGTTTTGTGCGTTGACGATGTCTCTGATACGAACACGCGGTATATAAAACCGTCGTACGCGATATCCCTGTATGATCGGCTCGTAGTAACGCCGTCACTGACCATAGCCTCGATCCTGAGCGTGTAGTCTGCCTCCACGAGTCGCGCCAGATCCCTGCCTGGCATATCCTCCACCTCTACGGCGGCATACACGACCGTGGCGTCTCTATAGAGTCGTAGTGCGAGCGATGGAGGCTGACCAGCCGGTGATAGCCCCAGAATTGCCGCTACACCGAGCACCAGGCCCTTGAACCACGCCGACATCGGGTGCCGTCAATCCTGGTCGCGAGCGCGCAACGCGTAGCTCGAGCTTACGGCACGGTACGACTCGAGCAAGCGCTCTTCAGACGACGTGCCACTTATAAGCATGGCTATGCCCGAAACGAGGCTTGGGATGGTCCAGCTCGCCGTGCTCAGCACGTTGCCGCCAAACTCATCCCAGGTGTCGGTCGCACCGGCGTATACTGCCCATACGCTCGTCATCACCAGAGGAACGCCGAGGTTTATAATGCTTCCGGTGATGCGCGAGCGCCTCGCGTTATCCGCGAGCTCCTTCATGATGCCGTACGCCATCGCTTCCTGTACTACTGGGTCAGTCTCGGCGTACATATACGCGTATTCATCCTTATACGCGTCAAGGGGTCTGGCCATCACGCCCAAGCCCAGGCCGCCAATAAGCGCTCCTCCGGCCGCGGTCGCTATCGACACACCGCGAACGAGTAGCCAGCCGTTGTTTTCTGTGTATAGCGCCGTCGGTGGTTCCTGCAGCGAATACACCAGACCACCGAGGCCAGCGGTCATGATCGTTCCGCCTATGGCGGTGAGTACTATGCCGCCCGTTCGCCCTTCCCGAGCGTCTTTCTCAAAGTGATCGGTGAGCATCGACACCGCGAACTGGGGGATACTGGCTTGTTCCCTGCTTGCAGACAGCTCAGCTGGAGCGGCAGTTTGTCCAAAAGCCTGG
>JAFGUM010000577.1 GCA_016938515.1 Spirochaetales bacterium
ACGGCAAAACTGGAAGCCGCGAACTTGCGGGACTCCAAATCACTCATGCTGGCAGCCGGGCTTCCAGTCTTGCCACCACCACGCTCAAGCACAGAAGGAATCCGTGCCGTTGCTTCGATATACAGCGCCCGGCACATGACGCGCAGGTCAAACGGCGCCAGGCCCCTCGAAGGTGGCAGCAACGCCGGAATCGCTACGGCGTAGGACGACAACGCTCCCAGCCCTTCGAGGGGGTCAGAGCTCGCTGGCATCGGGTCGGGCCATGGTGGTACAAAATGAGGCGTAATGGGGTCAGGTACTGTGCTGCTTAACCGCGTCGGGACGGTTGGCGCGATGCCCCGCAGGCGGAACAGCACGAGCGGGTCGCGGTCTATCTCCTGCGCGAGCAGGTAGTAGACGGCCGCTTGGTGCTTGCACGGGTCGCCGTAATCTGGACAGGTACACGAGCGCTCGATCTCTGACCAGCTTCTGGGTACGAGGGATACACCCTTTTTCTCCAGGCCCTCGATAAGGCCGTCGGGAAGGTCACCCGCGGCTATCCGCGCGGTCAGCAGCGGATCATCGTCGAAGGCTGCCTGCACGGCGGCGGCGGATTTCGCCGGCAGCGGCCTGAACCGGATGGACACGCGGTAGAACGGCGCGTAGTTACCCCTGACCTTCGCCTGTACCAGGCTGCCGTCAACCGCAAGCTCCAGGACGGCTCCGTTGCCCGCGTAGGAGCGACCCCGAGCCAGGCGCCCCTCATCAGCCAGATCCTCCATCGCGTCGATGAAGTAGCGGCCCCACGGGGTGAGCCCGAAGACGTGTTTGGCTCGCACGAGTCAACCAGGCCTACAGCATCTTGATGTACGCTCGCCTGCGCTTGTGCTGTCGGCGATCATAGCCTTTCCAGAGACTCTGCACTTCTACGTTTGTTTCCAGCTCACCTGCGGTCTCGGCCGACACGACGCCAACCTTCTGGCAACTCGTTATGAGTGCCGTCATCAGGAAAGCTACGGCGCCAAGCGCCTTGTGTTTCTGGTCCACCGCTATGAGCAGCATGTCGATACCCTTGGGAAACTTCATGGCGTACAGAAAGTGTATCCAGCCGAATGGCCAGAGGCTACCGCGCGAACGCTGCAAGGCTCTGGACAAGCTGGGAAAAACAATGCCAAAGGAGACGAGCCTGTCGTCACCGTCCACGACTACTTTTGTAAACCGCGGATCGGCAAATCCGAGGTACTGGTCGATGTACGATTCAACCTGGCGCTCCGACAGCGGCGTCGTCCCGTACAGCGGCGCGTATGCTTCGTCGAGCAGCGCAAATATGTCCTTGGCGAATTTCTGCCTGAGTTCACGCGTGGTTTTCCATTCGTATATACGTAACCCGTTGCGCTTGGCTACGAGATCCTGAACGCGCAAAACCTTTTCCGGTATCGAGTCTGGCACCTTGACCTCGTACTCCAGCCAGTCAACGTCCTTTGTGTAACCGAGGCGCTCGATGTACTCAGGGTAGTACGGATGATTGTATATCATGGGCATCGTGCCCATCTCGTTGAAGCCCTCGATGAGGAGGCCTTCCTTGTCGAGGTCGGTAAAGCCCATCGGCCCGTTGACGCCGACCATGCCTTTGGAGCGAAGCCAGTCTTCCGCCGTCCTGAACAAGGCTTCGGCTACCTCGAAGTCTTCGATGAACTCCACCCAGCCAAAGCGTCCATACTTGTTACCCCATTTTTCAACGTACCGATGGTTGATGAGAGCCGCTATCCTGCCGGCAAGCTTGCCATCCTTGTAGGCGAGCCAGTACTCGGCCTCGCTGAACTCGAAGGCGGGGTTGCGACTCTTGTCGAGGGTAGCCCACTCGTCAAACTGCAGAGGCGGCACCCAGTACGGGTTGCCCCGGTACATCCTCAGCGGCAGGGTTATGAAGGTCTTGAGATCTCGCTTTGTTTCTACTCGCCTTATTTCCATGGACATCGTGGCCACTCTTCCTGCTCTCGCTACGCTGCTGAGCCGCGGTTTACCGTATAATCCAACGGAGGCTCCCCGCCACTCGGGCAGGGAGCCTCTCATCAGTATATACGGCCAAGGCACCGCTGTACACAGAAAGTGTGCCAGGGTTCGAATTTCAGGGAGCCGCGGCAGCGTTCTGTACGGCAGCGGATTTTCTGTGCAGGTACAACTGAATGGCCAGAACGATTAGTCCCAGAGCCGCTCCGATGGCGTCTTGCTGATGATTGGGGGTCATCAGGAATAGTGCCGCGGCGAGGGCCAGCAATCGCTGAATGGCGCCCATCTTTACGGCAAAGAAACCCTCGACGGCGGCGCCGAGCATGATGACGCCCGATATCGACGTTAGCATCACGAGGGAACCTTCAAGCAGCGTGGTTCCGTGCAAAAGGAGAGCGTCGTTGTATATGAACATGTACGGCACAATAAACCCGGCCAGAGACAACTTGAGCGACGCGTACCCGGTCTTCATCGGGCTGCCGCCGGAGATTCCCGCGGCGGCAAACGACGCCAGCGCGACCGGCGGTGTAATATTGGCGAACATCGCGAAGTAGAACACGAACAGGTGCGACACGAGGGGGTCGATGCCAAGGCGCACGAGAGCCGGAGCCGCCATCGTCGCTGTTATAAGGTACGCGGGAATGCTCGGCAGACCCATGCCCAGGATCATGCACGCCACCATGGTCAACACGAGCGTTAGAAAGAGGCTCTTGCCACCGAGCGTGACGATGGCGCTTGCCATTGACAGGCCAAAACCGGTAATGCTGGCAACGCCTATGACGATGCCTACCGTGGCGCAGGCGATGGCCACCGGTACTATTGACCTCGTGCCCTCGAACAGCGCGTCGGCAACGTCCTTGAGGCTCATCCTGGTGGACTTCCGGAGCATCGATACGCCAATCGTCACGAGTATGGTCATAAAAGCCGAGTAGATGACGGTTCTTCCTGACGCGAACAGCATGAACAGCAGGAAAAAAATGGGTATGAGCAGGTGACCGCGCTCCTTGAGCACGACCATGGCTTTGGGCAGGTTCTCCCTGGATATGCCTTCAAGGCCTTTCTTGCGGGCTCGCAGGTGTACCTGGACTATGATGCCTACGTAGTAGAGTAGCGCCGGCAGGATTGCCGACACGGCTATGATGCGGTACTGAATGCCCAGAACCTCGGCCATGATGAAGGCGGCGGCTCCCATGATCGGAGGCATCAGCTGACCACCCACAGAAGCCGACGACTCGACTGCTCCCGCAAACTCGCGGTCGTACCCTGTCTTCTTCATCAGCGGTATGGTAAAGGTACCCGTCGTGACGACGTTGGCTACCGCCGAGCCATTGATGCTGCCGAGAAGCCCACTGGCTACGACGGCCACTTTGGCTGGCCCGCCCTTGGCGTGCCCGGCCAGAGCAAGGGCGATATCGTTGATGAACTGCCCCATCCCCGACTTCTCCATGAAGGCGCCGAAGAGGATGAACAGGTAGATATACGACGCTGACACTCCTACCGCCGTACCGTATACACCGTCGGTCGATACGAACAGAAAGCTCGTCAGGTCTGCCCACGAGTACCCACGGTGCCCAAAGAACCCGGGAAGGTTCCTGCCAAAGAGGGCGTATAGAATGAATAAAATGCCCAGAATCGGCAACGCGAGCCCCGTTACGCGGCGAGCGCTCTCCATCACGAGCACGATGAGCGTGACGCCGACGATGAGGTCTGCGACGTTGGGAGTACCCGCCCTTCCGATAATGCCGAGGTAGTCGACGAACACGTACACCGTCGTCGCCATGGCCAGCGCGCCAAGCACCAGATCGTACCACGCCACCTTCTTGCGGTCACCTTTCTTCCGGAACGGGTAGAATATGAACCCGAGCGCCAGAATGAGGGCCACGTGCAAGGATCGGTGCTTGAGCGTTACCGGCGTACCGAACACCGCGCCGTACAGGTGGTACAGCGCTACCAGAATGGCGAATGCCTTGACCGCCAGCGCGGAGACTCTGCCAGCCAGCACGCGGTACCTTGACTCGGAATCGTACTCTTCGAGAAGCCGCCTGGCGCTTTCCTCGACCGAGACCTTCGTATCGTCGCTCACCGTTCTACCTCCGTTTCAGTATCCGCAATTCGAGAGCCTCGTGATGCGGCAAATCCGAGCCCCGGGCGACGATCGAGCCGTTCAGGCTAATCGAGGCTACGGCGCTCGTTGAATTGATCCAGCGGTACGACGGATAGGTTTCGTCGATACCGCTGTAGATGATGTAACCGTTTTCCACGCGTACGCTCGTGCCCCGCTCGAAGGGCACGCCGGCACCAAAGCCGGCAACCTTCATGTCCCGCAGAAACAGCGAGCCATCAGCCAGCACGTCAAAGCGCTCAAACCACGGAAAATGCTCAACCGAGTGTATCCACTCAAACTCGAGTACGTCGCCGGCGGCCGCGGGAACGGCGAGAAGCCCGCGCCCGTCGGCTTGCGCCGTGATGACGAGCTCGAGCCTCTCAGCCGGCCGCACGCATGAAACTGGCGCGCCCAGAACAATGGTCACAGCCATCGCCAGGGCGAACCGCGCCATCCGCGCGACGCGTATCCGCAGCCCTGGGATCACTTCAGCAGGCCAGCTTCCTTGAAGTACTTCTCGGCGCCGGGGTGCAGCGGGACGACCATGCCATTGAGGGCGTTCTGGAGGCTGACGTTCTTCTTGGCCGCGCTGTGGGTATCCTGGATCTTGCTTATGTTGGCGAAGATTCCCTTGGTCATCTCGTAGACGACTTCATCCGACAATTCCTTGCCGACGATCATGATGTTCATGATGGTTGCCGTGTTGACGTCGGCTTCGTTGCCGTAGGTGCCGGCTGGTATGACAGCCGCGGTAAAGAAGGGGTACTTCTTCTGGAGCGCGGCCATGCCCTCGCCCTCGATCGGTATGATGCGCACCTTGTTGGTGGTGCCAAGGTCCATCACCGTGGAATTGGGGATACCGCTCGTAACGAAAGCCGCGTCCACCATGCCGTTGCGCATCTGGTCTATGGCTTCGCCGTAGTTGAGGTAGTCGGGGCGGATGTCATCGTAGGTCATGCCGTGGGCTTCGAACATCAGGCGGGCGTTTACTTCAACGCCGGAGTTCGGGGCGCCTACGCCGACGCGCTTGCCCTTGAGGTCTTTGAACGTCTTGATTCCCGAAGCCTCGGTGGTAACGAGCTGCACGTAGTTGGGGTACAGGCTCATGAGGCCCCGCAGATCTTTCTTGGGCTCCTGGCCTTCAAAGGCGCCAAACGAATCGTACGCCTGGAGAACGGCATCGGACATGACTATGGCCAATTCAGCCTTCTTGTTGAGGATGAGGTTGATATTCTCTACAGACGCGCCGGTGGACTGCACCGACGAGCGGAAGCCCAGATCGTTGGCCAGAACGCTGCCAAAACCGCCGCCAATCGGGTAGTAGATGCCGCTCGTCGGGCCAGAAGCCACGGTGATGAACACCGAGCTCTTGTCCAGGGCGGCGGGTTTTGGAGCCTCGGCTTCTTTTTTCGCGCAGGAACCAAGGCTGAGAATGGCGGCGACCATCAGGATGGCCATCGCGATCGTGCTAAAACGTTTCATGTACGTCTCCTCAAGGAATGTGGTACCAATGCTAAAGCAATAAGCGTGCCACGGCGCTGCCAGCACCAAGGGACCAAACAGATGGAGTTAATTTGTTTCCTAATATAAATTTAATTTGTTGCTACAGCAATTGGCCATTCCAGAACGCTGGTGAGTGCCCCCATACATACCGGCACAATGTGCCGCTTACGGCAATTTATGCCGGAATTATTCCAGGCCGTAGGCTCGAATCTTGTTCCGCAGCCCCCGCTCGCTGATGCCCAGGCTCGCGGCGGTGTTGAGGCGATGCCCGCCAAAGCGAGCGAGCGCCGCTCGTATAGCCGCCGCCTCTATCTCTTCCAGTCGCCGGGAGCCAAGCCAGCCGTCAAGATCAGGCGCGGGAGGCTCCACACAGTCTGACCGTGGCCCGCCAAAACCCGCGGGTAGGTCGTCCGCGCCTATCATCGGGCCGTCGGCCATCAGTACTCCGTGTTCGATCACGTTGGCCAGCTCGCGCACGTTACCCGGATAGTCGTACTCCAGTATTCGCTCGGCGGCTTCACGCGACAGCGGACGGTTGGCTTTACCCTGATCCGCGGAGAATGCCGCTATGAAGTGGCTCACGAGCAGCGGTATATCTTCGCGTCGTTCCCTGAGGGGTGGTACGTGTATTTCAACCACGTTGAGCCTGAAAAACAGGTCGCGACGGAAGGCGCCCGTCTCGACGAGCGCCATGAGGTCCGCGTTCGTTGCGGCTACGACTCTGGCGTGTACCCGAACCGGCGCATTGGCTCCCAGGGGTGTTACTTCCTTTTGCTGGAGTACCTGCAGCAGCTTGACCTGAAGCGGTAGCGGCATGTCACCTATTTCGTCCAGAAGCAGCGTGCCGGAGCCCGCGTACAAAAACCTGCCCTGCCTGGCGTCTACAGCCCCGGTGAACGCGCCGCGGTGATACCCGAACAACTCGCCTTCGAGCAAGGCCTCGGGGATGGCGCCGCAGTTGATTTCTACAAAGGGCTCGGCTTTGCGCTTGCCGGAGTAGTGGAGGGCCCGGGCGATGAGCTCTTTGCCGGTGCCGCTCTCGCCACGGATGACAACCGTCGTGTCCACGTCCTTGAGCCTCTCGACGAGCTGGAAGACGCGGCGCATCGCCTCGCTCCGCCCGACCATGCCGCCGTACCCGTAGCGCGCCTCGAGCTCGTGGCTCATGTACTCCACGCGACGATCAAGGCGCCGGTACTCGAGCGCGTGCTCCACCTGCGCTCGCAACTCGTCAAGGCGAAGCGGCTTTTGCAGGTAGCCAAAGGCACCGCGACGCATCGCCTCAACTGACGACTCGATGGTACCGTACGCGCTCATCATGATAACGACCGGGGGATCGGGCAGGCGCCGCAGCGCCGCCAGCGTTTCGATGCCGTCGTCCTCGCCTATACGCAGGTCGAGCAGCACAAGGTCACAGCCTTCGTCGGACGCCAGCTTGAGCCCGGCGCTGGCGCTGAGAGCGCTTTTCACCTCGTAATGATCCTCCAGCGCGAAGCTCAGCGACGAGCAGATGCCCGCCTCGTCGTCTATGATCAGTATCCTGTCCACGATCTCATCCTTCCCCCGCAGCGGCGGGTTCCAGCGGAAACTCCATCGTTACCGTCGTGCCGGTGCCAACCACGCTGTCTATGAGCAAGCGGCCGCCATTCTCCTCGACGTACTGGCGCGAGAGCGGCAGCCCAAGGCCTACGCCGCCGCGTTTGGTCGTATAAAACGGCTCGAACACCCTGGCCAGCGTTGCCGCGTCTATGCCCGGCCCACGATCGGCTATCTCGACGCGGGCTACCCGTCCCGAAGCCAGCACGCGCACGGTTATGCCCGGTTCGCTTGCTGCGCGATCCGCACCACCTTCTTCAAGCGCGTCGGCCGCGTTCAGTATCAGGTTCATGGCGCACTGCCGCACCTGATCGGCGTCTATGCTCGCGCAGAGCCGTTGTTCGACAGAGGTAACGACCAGCACGCCGCGCTTGCCGAGGGACGGAGCCGCGAGCGCTACGCACGATTCCATAAGCGCGCCAAGATCAACGACGGCTCGCCGTGGCGTGCGCGGACGGGAAAAATCTATAAGGTCGCGAATCAGCGCGTCCATGCGCTCAACTTCCCGCGGCACGTGCGCGCCCATCTCGCCCAGGAAACGCTTGTCGTCCATCTTGCGCGGCAGCAGCTCGACGAAGGCTTTGATTGCCGTAAGGGGGTTGCGGATTTCGTGGGCTACGCCCGCGACGATACGGCCAAGGGCTTCGCCTTTCTCCCGCTCGGCCAGTCTCTCGAGTATGGCTTTTTCGTTCGTGTGATCCTCGAACGACAGGATAATGCCGACGACAGCCGACGCGTGGTCTACCTGCGGGTACAGGCCATTGCGTATGTGCAGCTTTTTGCCGTCGGGTCTCGTCCATTCTACCGTCTCGAACGCGAAGGTTTCACCACCGAGCACGCGGCCTAGCCGTTCCGGCTCTAAAAAGCGGACGAGGAAGGGATACTCGCTGTAGTGCCGACCCACGGGATCGGGCTCGAGCAAGCCTATGGCGCGACCACGCGCGTTGCACGTGGCAACGACGCCGTCGATACCGCAGGTAACGAGGCCTCGCGGGCTGCTCTCCAAAACCTGCACGATGAACTCGCTACGATCCATCGCCTCTCCCGCGAGGCGCTCAAGCTCCTCGTTGGCGGCGCGCAGCTCCGCGGTGCTCGAACGCACCCGAGACGCGAGCTGCCTGTTCCACCAGACGCTGCCCCCGCCACCCAGCACCAGAACAGCGAGCGCCGCCGCGAACGCAGCGAGCGCGTTACGGAGCCGGCGCAGCGCGAGGCGCTCCGAATCGTCGAACCAGCGCTCGAACGCGGCGCTGTACGCCCCGGACTCCTTAATAGCGCCGAGGCCCTGGTTGAGGCGGTACAGCAGGTAGTCGTCCCCGTCACGAACGGCGACTCCGTATTCCACGGGCAGCCAGTACGACGATGCCAATTCGAAGCTCGAGCCACCGTTCATGCCCCGCAGCAGGTACGAAGCGACGGCCCTGTCCTCCAGAAAGGCATCAGCCCGGCCGAGCGCGAGCAGCTCCAGCGCGTCCGCCGGCCTGCTGGTCTCGTTGAAGCGTACGGCGCGAATGGCCTTGAGAAAATCGTAAGCCGGAGAGCCGGCGGTAAGCGCGAGCACGCCGTCCGCCAGCCTCGCCACGCCGTCCGCGTAGCGCTCATCGCCGACGGCCGAGACCACGGCGATGGCTGAAGCGAAAATCGGCTCGGACAGGGCTACGGCGGGCGATGCGCTGGCTGAACCCGCGGAGTACGGCACGCCCAGAATGGCGTCCACCTCGCCCGCCTCGAGGGCGGCCCTGGCCTCCCGCGGCCCCATCGCGTACAGCGCGACGCCCATCCCACCTTCCTGCCCGATGGCGTTTATGACGTCTACGAAAAAGCCCGCGGGAACTCCCGACTCGCTCTCGAACCGCAGGGGCGGCAGGGAGGCGTCAACGGCCACCCGCACTATCTCGTACCGCTCTGGCGCGTCGAACTGGGCCCACACGACCGGCGGCGCGAAGCAGGCCGGCGAGAGTGCCAACGCGATGGCGCACGCGAGCCGGACGCGGGGGCGCATCGAGCCTACTTGTCCTCCCGGACGTATGCCGTACCCAGCGACGCGGGAGCGCCGACGCGCTTGCTCAGCGTCTCCCACCAGGTAATGGCGATGAGCACGATAATCGTCATCAGGTATGGCAGCATGTTGAGGAAGGCCGCGGGGATATTGGTTCCTGACGCCTGCAACCTGAACTGCACCGCGTTGATGCCGCCAAAAATGAGGGCGCCGGTGATGGCACGGGCGGGGTTCCACATGGAGAATATGACGAGGGCTATGACTATCCAGCCCCGTCCCCCGGTAATGTTCTCAGACCAGCCGGGCGTGTACGCCAGCGCGAGGTGAGCCCCGCCGAGTGCCGTCAGCATGCCACCGAACACCGTATAGCCGTACTTCGCGCGGTTTACGTTGACCCCCATGGCATCCGCGGTTCTGGGGTTCTCGCCAATGGCGCGTAGCCACAGGCCGTTCTTCGTCCTGTACAGGTAGAACCACGCCAGCGGAATGATCAGGTACACGCCGTAGGTGAACAGATCCTGGTTGAGCAGCGCTCCCAGTATGGGCACGTCTGCCAGCGCTCCAACGTCGAGCGCGATAAACCGGGGGCCGGTAAGCCCCACGAGGTAGAACCCGTTTGACTCGGGGCCCAGCCGCTGCCCCAGGAAGCTGGCGAAGCCCGTGCCGAACAGCGTGATGGACAGGCCTGAAACCACCTGGTTGGCCTTCATCGTTACCGACAGAAAAGCGTGAATCAGCGCCATGAATCCGCCCACGACGAGGGCGACGACTATGGCCAGGGCCAGGCTGCCGGTGTAGTACGCCGTGGCAAAGCTCGACACGGCTCCCATCAGCATGATTCCCTCGAGGCCGAGGTTCAGTATGCCGGCGCGCTCGGTGTAGGTTTCACCAATGGTGGCGTAGACGAGGCTCGTGCCAGCCCGCAGCGTTATGGCGATGAGCGAGGTTATAAGTTCCATCAGGCAGCCCCCTCGGCGCTCTGGCGCGCCACTCGTCCGCCAACGCGCTTTATGCGGTATTCGGTGAACAACGAACCCGCCAGCAGCGGGAACAGCATCATACCCTGCATGAGTATGCCCATGGATGAGGGCAACCCCATTACCATCTGCACCTGGTCGCCACCCACGAGCAGGGCGCCCATGAGCACCGCCACAAACGGAATGGCCAGCGGGTTGAGCTGCGCCATCCAGGCGACGATGATGGCCGTGTAGCCATAGCCAAGCGACAGCCCCTGCTGGAGCCGCCGCGATATGCCCGCTACTTCGCCGACGCCGGCCAAACCGCACAGCGCGCCCGACAGCAGCACCGCCAGCACTATGTTTCTCTCCACCGATATGCCCTGGTATCGCGCCGCTTTGGGACTAGAACCAATAACCTTGAGCTCGAAGCCCCACCGCGTCCTCTGCAGGACGAACCACAGCACCACGGCCGCGATGAGAGCGAAATACAGGCCGATGTGCGCGCGCCCCGCTATGCGCGGGAACCAGGCGGCCTTCGGGAACAGCTCCGTCCCCGGAAAGCCATACCCCTTGGGATCGCGCCAGGGGCCGTAGTACAGGTGAGTCGAAAACAGAATGGCAACGTAGTTGAGCATCAGGGTCACGAGCGTCTCGTCAACCTTGAGGCTGGTCTTGAGCAAGGCGGGAACGCCAGCCCACAGCGCGCCTGCCGCCGCCCCCACGAGGATGACCGCCGGCAGCAGCAACGGTTCGGGCATCCAGGGGCTCCAGTATATGGCGACCCATGACGCGGCAACACCGGCGAGCGTCAGCTGCCCCTCGGCACCTATGTTCCAGAACTTCAGCTTGAACGCGAGCGCTACGCCGAGCCCCGTCAGCATCAGCGGTATGGCCTTGACCAGCGTCTCGGTAAACGCCCTGCCAGATCCGAAGGCACCCTTGAACATGGCGGCATACGTGGTCAGCGGGTTGGCCTTGAACGCCAGTAGCAGTATACCCGTCAGCACGAGCGATACGATAAATGACAGTATTGGTGTAACGACCAGTGCCGTTTTTGAAACTGTCTTGCGCTTTTCAAACGCGAGGCTCATGATCTGGCCTCCTTTCCGGTGGCTTCCATCCCCGCCATCAGCAGGCCTATTTCTTCGGTATCGGCACCCAGAGCCGGCATGACACCCACGATGCGGCCGTCGTACATCACCGCTATCGTATCAGCCACCGAAAGCAGCTCGTCGATGTCCTCAGACACGAGCAGCACGGCCTTGCCGGCGTCGCGCTGGGCCACGAGCTCCTTGCGCACCGCCTCGGTAGCGCCTATATCGAGCCCGCGCGAGGGGTATACCGCCACGAGCAGGCTACCACACGATTCTATTTCGCGAGCCAGTATCGTCTTCTGTATATTCCCCCCCGACAGGAACTTGACCCTGGTCTCCGGGGAAGGCGTGGCTATATTGAACTGCCCTATCATCCTCCGCGCGAACTCAAGAATGCGCCGTGGCAGAAGCAGTATGCCTCGCGATATGGGCGCGGAGCGATAGTCCTTCATCGCCAGATTGTTGGCTACGCTCATGTCGCCCACAGCTCCTACGGCGATACGATCCGATGGAATATGGCTGACACCGCTCCGTATGATCTGCAGCGGCGTCCTGTTGGTCGTATCAACACAGTTTATGGAGATGCCCCCGGCTATTGCCGGACGAAGCCCCGTTATTACCTCGGACAGCTCACGCTGCCCGTTGCCGGCGACGCCCGCGATGCCGAGTATCTCGCCCGACCGCACGATGAGCGAAACGTCGCGCAACGCCGGCAGGCCACGCTCGTCTTCCGCGCGCACGTCGCGCAGCTCCAGCACGACCGCGCCCGGCGAAAACGCCCCTTTCTCTACGCGGAACAACACCTCCCGGCCAACCATCACGCGGGCGAGATCCTTGGGATCGGTTTCCCCGGTAAGCTTCTCGGCGACCACCTTGCCCTTGCGCAGCACCATCACGCGGTCTGAAAATGCCATCACTTCGTCCATCTTGTGCGTGATGAACACGGCGCTCTTGCCCTCGTCGCGCATGCGCCCGACGACGAGGTTCAGCTCCTGCGATTCCTGTGGCGTGAGCACCGCGGTGGGCTCGTCGAGCACCAGTATCTCCGCGTTGCGGTACAGCTGCTTGAGTATTTCCACGCGCTGCTGCTCGCCAACAGACAGCTGCCAGATGTACGCGTCCGGGTCAACGTTCATGTTGTAGCGCTGGCCCAGCTCGACGATAGACTTTCTTACGGCGGCCATGTCCGGGACAAACGGCAAGCCCGGCATGCCCAGCACGACGTTCTCCGCGACCGTCATCGTGTCTACCAGCATGAAGTTCTGGTGAACCATGCCGATACCCAGAGCCGCGGCGTCGCGTGGTGAACGGATATCGGCCAGAACCCCGCGCACGTAGACCTCTCCGGCGTCTTGCCGGTAGAGGCCGCTCAGTATGTTCATGAGCGTACTCTTGCCGGCGCCGTTCTCGCCGAGCAACGCGAGGACCTCTCCACGGCCGAGCCGCAGATACACGTCATCGGAAGCCTGAACGCCCGGAAAACTCTTGCAGATGCCCCGCATCTCTACGAGCGGGGTTTCGCTGGCGGAATATTCCATGCTGATATCACCTTGTTCGGGAATGTATCCGCGACGGGTACCCGGAAGGGCACCTGCGCCGCCAGTAGGACAGCGCCCCCTTTGGGTGGGGGCGCCTGTATTCACTTTGTTACTGTACTTTACCCACGACGCCTTCTACAAACCAGTC
>JAFGUM010000578.1 GCA_016938515.1 Spirochaetales bacterium
CCTCCGTGTCTCCGTGGCCAACTTTTCCTATCTTCTCTTTCCTGTCTTTTACCCCCGCCTGCAGCCCGAACAGCCCAGTACGTGTACGTGCCTGTGGTTTGCCTTTGTAAAATACCTGGCTATCAGATAGCCCTCGCGCGGTAGCACTTTCTCGCAGACCGGACACACGCGGCGGTACTCGGTGTTGTCTGGCCAGCAGTACGGGCAGCCAAAAATGTGCATCATCTGGTCGCTGCCGGGCTTGCCGAAGACTTTTGACTTTACGAGGGCGCCTGGGGGCAGGGTTTCACCGCATACGGGGCAGGTTCTGACGCCGACTCCCTTTTCGCGCACCGTCCCCGAGCCATCCCGCACAAAGCGCGGTTGCGCGTGTTCTTTGCGCGATGCGTACGGAGCATAGGCAAAGGTGACGAATATCCACAGGAGAAGCGCGCCAATTGAGGCGAGAATGGTCGCGAACACGAGATCATCCATAATAAGCAGTATAGCACGTCGTTGACGTCGAGTGTTCCTGTCGCGATACTGGATGCATGGCTACGCTGTATATGGTTGCTACGCCCATAGGCAACCTTGAAGACATAACGCTCCGCGCCGTTCGCATTCTGGGCGAGGTGGACACCGTGGCCTGCGAGGACACCCGCCACACGCTCAAGCTGCTCAACCACCTTGGCATTAAAAAGCCGCTCGTCGCCTGCTACGCGTACGATGAGGAAAAAGGCGCGGCGCGGATACTCGCTCTGCTCGAGCAGGGCAGAACCGTGGCGTACTGCTCGGACGCCGGTACGCCCTGCCTCTCCGACCCTGGCATCCTGGCCACCGCTCGCGCGCGTGAAGCGGGGCACGACGTCGTACCGATACCCGGCCCGAGCGCGTTCGCGGCTCTGCTGTCCGCGTCTGGCATATTCTACAAAGCGGTAACCTTTGATGGGTTTCCGTCGCCAAAGCCAGGGCGGCGGCGTTCGCGCGTGGCGGAGCTGATGTCGCGGCCAGAAGCCTGTATCATGTACGAATCACCCCATCGCATAGTAAAATTGCTGGCGGATATTGCCGATATAGATAGCGAGCGCAAGCTCTGCGTGGGCAGGGAAATGACGAAGATCCACGAGGAATTCCTGGTTGGCTCAGCCGCCGATATACGGGACGCCCTCGCGGGCAGGGCTGAAGTCAAGGGTGAAATTGCGCTACTTGTGTCGGGCGCCAAAAAAGGGTAAACTTATACCGAGGCGTTGCCGATACTGAACGTGTGAAAGGCAGGGGCCACAGATGACGATTGACAGGCTGAACCCGCTGGAACCGATCCAGCCAAAGAAACCCTCCGGCGCCGCTCGCGTCGACAGGAATTCGGGGAGTGATTCCGTGAGCCTGTCCTCCGAGGCCGTTGTCAAGGCTGAGCTGTTCAAAGCCCTTGAACTGGCCAAAGCGGCTCCCGATATAAGGATGGACCGCGTCGCCGAGCTCAAGGCCAAAATTGACGATCCCGACTATATCAACGACGCGATTCTCAACGCGACGGCGGATCGCATACTCGACCAGTTGCTCTAAGCTGGCTTAGCAGGGTTTTTAATGAGGGCGGAGGCTTGTGCTTCCGTCCTTTTCATTTAGAAAAGCCTGGGCGGTTCGGGGCGATCGACATGTGTGGAAGGTGAGCTATGGCTGATTTCAGGTTCCATGTACCGGCTGATTGCTTTATCGGGCAGGATGCCCTCTACAAGCTGCCGCTCGTTTTGGAGGGCGGTCCCGAGCGAGCCTTGCTCGTGGCGGATCCTGGGCTAACCGACGCCAAGATGACAGAACGCCTGAGCTCTGTGCTCGAAGGGCGCGGCATACAGCTCATATCATTTGACGATCTGGGTGACCGGCCGTCGTCGGCATCAGTAGAGGATGGCGTGTCGCTGGCCCGTGGAGCCCGTGCGCCCCTGGTAATCGGCGTGGGCGGCGTTCGCACCATGCATATAGCCAAAGCCATAGCGTCGCTTACCCCTGGTGACTCGACCGTGGACGCCTGGATGGACGGCGAGCCGCCTCTGCGGCCGCCCCTGCCCCTGGCTCTCGTGCCGACGAGTTATCGTGACCCCTTCCTGCTTTCTGGCGGCTTGATCCTGACCGATGCCAGGACGGGAGGCGCAACCTTCCTGCAAGCCAGGCGCGGTGTAGAAGCGGCCGTCATCCTCGATCCAAACGCCTTCGCTGGCATGTCTGCCAAAGCGGCCGCGGCGTCGCTGCTCGATGGGGCCATGGCCGCCATAGAAGGCTACGCCTCCGCGCGGGACGGCTTTTTGTCGGACATGGCGCTTCGCGAAGCCATCGGGCTGTACATCAAAGCGCTCGACATCAGCATTCAGCGACCGGAGGATCCGCAGGCCAGGGTAGACGCGGCTCGAGCGTGTTTCCTTACGGGGCTCGGCCTCGCCGCGTCGTCACCGGGCCTTGGTACGGCCGTCTCATTCGCCATAAACGCGCGCTGGGGTGTGCCCAAGGCCAACCTTGCCGCCGTGATGCTGCCGTACGTGCTCGAGTCGCTGTCCCGTTCCCGCCCAGAAAAGATCGCGGCGCTCGCGCCTCTGTTCTGCGAGGTTGACGCCGACGAAGGAGCCGCGGGCGCTGCCGCCAGGGCCGTCGAGTCGATGCGCACGAGGCTTGGCCTGCTCAAGATACCTAGTCGCCTCAACGATTTTGACCTGGCCCTCGAGCGCCTCGTAGAAACAGCCGAAGCGGCGCGCCGATTCGACTTCATGAACTTTCTGCCGCGTACCATGACCGTTGACGACGTCTTCGACTTCATAAAAACGGTGTACTGAGTAGATAGAGACAACGAAGAGGATAAGAGACCGGAACGAGCTGGGCAGGAGTCAAGGGGAGTGTGAAGTACAGGGGGAAGTCTCCCCCTCGCTTCGGCCGCGTCCCGCGTCCTCCGCTACCCCCTCTCCGGTGGCTCCGCCCCCGGACCCCCGCTCTCCCCGGAGCGCTGAATGTGCGAGAATCATTCTCGTTATCGCTTGCCGCGTCCGCGCACGGTGATATACTGACAGTTGTAGAAATACTCGAAGCATTTTTTTAAGCCCGCTAGGATCGGTGCGTATGTTCGGAGGCTATGTATGAAACGGTGGTCTGTTCTGGTGATGTTCGCTCTCACGCTCGCATCCATCCTTGCCGCCCAGACGGTTGGTTCCGGGCCACGTTACGCACTGGTAATAGGCAACGGCAATTACGTCGAACTGGGCAAGCTCAAGAACCCAGTCAACGCCGCCACCGACATGGCGGCCGCTCTCAAAGCTCTCGGCTTCAAGGTGGACCTGCTAACGGATGGGGACCTTGCGCGGATGGAAGATGCCGTGATACGCCTAGGAACCAATCTGGCGCAGAGCGCCGACTCGACAGGCTTCTTCTTTTACGCCGGCCACGGGGTGCAATCCGGCGGCGTCAACTACCTGATTCCCGCAGACGCGCGTATCGCGTCCGAGACCTTCCTCGAGACCAAGGCCCTGGCGGCGCAGTCGGTGCTGGACACGCTGCAGCAGTCGCGCAATGCCCTGAACGTGGTGGTGCTCGACGCGTGCCGCGACAACCCCTTTTCCTGGTCGCGTTCAGGTAGCCGCGGCTTGTCAGTGGTCGGTGGTCAGCCGCCGGGCAGCATCGTGGCGTACGCGACGAGCGCCGGTCGAGTGGCCCAGGACGGCACTGGCCGCAACGGCGTGTTCACGCAGGAACTCCTCAAGCACCTCAAGACCCCCGGGCTGGAAATAAAGGACGTCTTCAACCGTACCGGCAAGGATGTCGGCACCGCCACCTCAGGCCAGCAGGTGCCCGCGGTATACAACCAGTTCTTCGACTCTGCGTACCTAGCCGGCACCTCAAACTTTACCGCCGCGTCCAGCCCGGCTCCCGCCGCCCCCGCCAAGGCCCCGAGTTTCGGCGCGGTACAGGCCGCTACCGGCAACCTGAGTATAACGCTGGCCACCGCCGGCACGGTGAGTGTGGCGGGTCTGTCGGCGGCGGTGCCCGCGGGGACAGTCCCCGTCAACGACCTTGCCGCCGGCAGCCAGACGGTGACGGTGCGCTACGCCGACGGCAAGAGCGAGAGCAGGACCGTGATGGTACCCGCCGGCGGCACGGCGAATGTGGCGTTTGCCTACGCACCGTCGGCGAAACCAGTC
>JAFGUM010000579.1 GCA_016938515.1 Spirochaetales bacterium
AGAGCAACGGGGCGAGTACGAGTCTCAATAGGCTACGATAAGTGATACTGGGGACATGGGAGGCCTCCTGAGGGATAAATATCCAATATCAGTAGTAAATGAAAACCCAAAAGCGCAGATTAAAACTTGCCAATAACTGCTACCTACGGTAAGCTATCTGTCAGTTAAGCAACCATTCCAGCCATCCATGTACCGGGAGCTTTCAGGTGACCGAAGCGAACGATGTCATGACCATAGACGACCTTGCGCTCTACCTTAAAATACCCAAGTCAACCCTGTACAAGCTGGTGCGCGAGGGCCAGATTCCCTGTCAAAAGGTCGGGAGGCACTGGCGCTTCCGCAAGGAAGCCATCAATCAATGGCTCGATCGCTATGCTACGAGGGGTTCCGATGCAAAAACCAACTAGCGGAACCGAAGCGGCAATCTCAAAGCGCAAATTGCAGCTCTGCAATGGCTACCTGCTGGAGTTTGACAAGCTTTCCCGGGTACTGAGCGCCATCCTGGATCAGGGAGATGCCAGCCGGATCAGCCGGGGATCCATCGTCGAGGCTACCGGCCTCCCCGATCGGCATGTGGAAAGCCTGGTGAGCATGGGATCGGCGATGGGGTTGATCGTGCCAGGGGTGCAACGGCTGACTCATGTTGGCGCCTTGGTCGTAGCCCATGACGTGTTTTTTGAGAAAGCCGGAACGCTACAGTGGTGCCACTACCGGGGCGCTGGAACACAACGCAATCTGGTCTGGTATGACGTATTCAACCATATTCTTCCTGATAACGAGCCTATGACGCAGGCGCAGTGGATAGCCTGGTTCCGGGAGGAATTGACCGGGCAGTACAGTGAGCGGACGCTGCGCAAGGTGGTGCAGGAAGAAGTCCGTTTCGTCGTCGATGCCTACCAGAAGCAGCGTTTTGCGGCCCTCAAGTTGCTTGAGAAAAACACTAGCCAGAATCTGCTGCTCCGACGCTACCTGCAGTTTGAACCGGCTATCCTGTGCGCGATGCTGTACGACCTTGCCGAGCGACAGCAGGGGCGAATCTTCGAGCTTGCCGAGCTGACGCGGATGCCGGGCAGCCCGGGGTTGGTCTTCGGGATCGATCAGAATGCGCTGCGCTCGCTTGTAGAGGGGCTGCATAACCGGGGCTGGCTGCGCTACGAGACGACGCACAATCTGGACCAGGTGCGGCTCAAGCCCGGCTACGATGCTGTGGAATTCGTCAGGGCGTTCTACGAGCAGCGCGAGCCGCTGGCGCGCGACGCGAGCGCAGGAGTATTCGATGGATTTTGACGGCAACATTGTTGCTTTTGTACAGAAACTCCCCGACCGGGGACGCGGCAGTGCCTGCATCGTGCTGTCGCATGACTTTGCCGGACAAAAGCATTGGGCTGCGGAGCTGGCGCGCCAGGCCGACGCAAACCACGTGGATCTGCTGGAACTTTTTGCGGCGGACCAGCAGCTGGCTGCCCGCCTGCGTGATTTTTCTGTTGCCAATCTCTTTGAATTCCTTGCGGGGTACGAGCAGAAGCCGGCGCTGGTTGTTTCCGGCCTCGAGTTCCTCAAGGCTACCTGGAGCGGGTTGCCCACTGCGACAGAAGAGTTTGCAAGCCGTGTCGAAACCTGGCCGGGCAAGCCAGCGCTGCTCTTTGTGATGCAGTACGACAAGGCCCTCGCGGACCGGGATTTTTCCAGATTCAAACAATACAGTTTTATAATAGACCAAGGGGAGACCATACAATTATGAAAAATGTCGGCCTGTTCGGTTCGTTGTTTATAGAAAAGCTCAAGTCGGACAGCTCCCTCGATGACGCCGCCAAGGGGCGCATGGCGACGCTGGCGCACTCCCTGTCGGTATATAGGTCAGGGTCAACCAGCGGTGTGTGGGATTCCTTTCTGAAGCAGGCGGTTAGCTACCTGGAGTTCGTTCCGCCCCCAAAGCCCGACGAACCGGGTGTGTATCCGTTGTACGATGATTTTGGCTACCGCGACTGCGTGGCGGTGCTCTATCTGGCTCCGGATGGCGAAGCGCTGGACCTGGGCGAAGTAGGCCGGTTCTATCCGGCCAAGCTCGTGCGGGAACTGCGCAGGCGTGTTCTTTCCTGGGGCATCCTGACCAACGGGAGCCTGTGGCGGCTCTATTCGCTAAAAACCTCCCGCCCCTATGAGGACTTTGTGGAGCTGGATCTGTCGGCGACGCTGGTGGCTGCCGATGAAGCCGAGTACGGGCTCTTTGAGCGCTTCTTCCATAAGGATTCGTTCCTCAGTACCAAAAAGGGCAAGGACGACAAGGAACTGCCCAGCTGCCGGCTTGATGGCGACCGCGGCGAATCGGAAACTGTCCTGGACGCCCTGGTCAAGAAGCCTTTTCTGGCCCAGGTGGACGAGGTGCTGCAGTACATCTGCAACGGCTTTATCTACGACACGCGCAAAGCGGGGGACGAATATACCGAGGAAGAACGCAAGGAAATCTTTGCCAGCGCGGTCAAGCTGATCTACCGCGCGCTCTTCCTCTTCTATGCCGAAGCCCGGCGGCTCCTGCCTTCCGACCCCGACAAGGCGGAACTGTACCGCCGCCATTCCATCCGCTCCCTGTGCGAAGAAGCTCGTAAATTCCGCTGGGGCCAACGGCAGGACACGGACCAGTACGACCTCTGGCAGAACCTGAAGGGGCTCACCAGCGCGGTCAACGACGGCGACCCGGAGTACGGCATCATGGGCTACAACGGCGGCCTCTTTGACGACGAGGAAGAGCGCTTCCTGCGGGACCACCGCCTGCGCAACGATTTTCTGGCCCGCGCCCTGTACCTGCTGGCCTATGTGGAACCCTTGGACGCCGTGAAGGACCATGAGTATTCCATCCCCTACGAAGACCTGGAAGTGCGGCACCTGGGAGAACTATACGAGAACATCCTGGAGTTCACGGTGGTGCTCTCCGACGCGGACCGTATCAGGCGGCGCACCAAGAAGGGCGTGGAGGTGGTGCTGGCCGCGGGCATCCAGCGTCAGGCAGGGGACAGCCTGATAAAGAAGGGCGAGGTCTACTTTGGTGAATCCGCCCTGGAGCGCAAGCAGACAGGTTCGTACTACACCCCGGAATCCCTGGTGCGTTTTTTAAACCAGAAGTCGATCACCGCCCCGCTCAACGAACGCTTCGAGCAGGGGTATAGAAAGCGCTTTGACGATTTTATTATCGAGGCCAAGGGCGGCTGCGATCCGGGTACCCGGCGCGGCGCGGCCGAATCAGCGGCGGCCCTGGTTAACCGTTTTG
>JAFGUM010000580.1 GCA_016938515.1 Spirochaetales bacterium
CTGAGTCTGGCCGCCGCGGGTGACATGGGTTTTGGCGATGATGACAACAGGCCGCGTCGATCGGCGTGGCTCGAGTCGCTGGGTTTTAATCCCGGCAGAGCTGCTTCGGTAAACCTCGTGCATTCACGGAGCGTAGTGATCGTGAACGACCCCGCGGACTCCCGTGGCGTAGAAGCCGATGGCTTGGTGACGAGGGGGCTGGCAGAGGCTGAGCCGTCAGGCCCGTCATGCCTCGTCATAACCGTCGCGGATTGCATGCCCATTTACCTGTACGACGAGGGGAGTGGCGCGTACGGCTTACTCCATTCTGGCTGGCAGGGCACCGGCATCCTCACCGAGGCAATGCGGCTCATGAAAAGCAGCTTTGGTACGAGGGCGGCTGACGTATCGGCTGTTTTTGGCCCCAGGATAGGCTCGTGCTGTTACCTGGTAGACGAAGCGCGCGCGGATGCCTTCTCGCGGAAATTCGGTGCTAACGCCGTGCTTAGATCCGATGAGCATCAGGGAAAGCCGCGACTCGATCTCGTGGCAGCCAATATGACGCTGGCAGAGCGCGCGGGAATTGGCCGGGTAGACGTCATGGACGACTGCACCGCCTGCGACGTACGATTCGGCTCATTCCGACGACAGGGTCCCACTGCATTTACGCGGATGGCGGCGGTCATAGGATACGTGTCAGTGGCAGGACAAGAATGAAAAATAAACCGGGCCGTTTGCCAGCGCTACACGTGGTGGGCTTTCTGGCAGCGTGCCTGACCGCCTGTCTCTGTGCGTTGCCCGTGGCTGCCCAGGGTGCGCTGGCGCCGTTCGCCTCACCCACGGGTCGCGTAGTCATTACGGAGCGATCAGACTTTTCCAGATATGAGAACGGACGCTACGAGGGGCACAGCTATCGCGAAGCCAGGCTTGACCTCGCTGTTTCCCCTGGCGAAGGCGGCGCGGTGCGCTACGACGGCGAAGCCCTCGTACTGGAAGAGACGATGCGCGACGCGCGGGCTGTAGCCAGAAAGCTTCTAGGAAGCCTTCGAGTATCATTTGCCGTGGAACCTGGAGGAGCGCAGCGCTTCAGCGTGGATGATGGCTATCCAATACTGCGTGGCGTTCCGGTTTCTCCGCCTAAGCCGATTGCTGTTGGCGAGCGATGGCAGGGCAACGCTACTGTAGTAGTTAGACCCCGAACGGGCTCGCCCGCTACACGAGTGCGCGTGCTCGTAGAGTACGAATACCGGGGCTCGACTAGCTACGGCGGGATACCAGCACAGTCCATTCGCGCCCGATATGCCGTCAGGTACCGCGGGAATGACCCCGCGGGTGATCCCCAGATGGTTGGAGCCACCGGGGGCAGAACCGCGGATATACTCGTCGCGGCAGAAGACGGCAGAACGCTGTTTGTTCGTGAACTCATAGACGAAACCTATTCGTACGATGGCGGCTCGAACGTGCGACTCAAAGGATTTATCCTGCATTTTCATGAAGGCAGCGTCGCTGGGGACAGGGCGCGCATAGCCTCTGCCCTGGGCGGACTACCCACCCACGGTGGGTCACCCACCGTAGTAGTGGCATCCTCGGGAGAACCTGAACAACAACCAGGCGAAGCGGGGGAAGAGGCTCGTCCTCCGGAAGCCGCAGCGCCGGCTGCCACTACGCCCTCGTTGACCGGTGGAGGGACGCCGGCTTTCGAGATCGCCGAAGGAGAGCGGGGCGTTACGCTGCTCCTGTATGACCTGAGATTCGTAGCGGATGGCGACCAGCTTGTACCGTCAGAACGAGGCAGGCTTGACGCCATTGCCACCGCGTTGGGGGCGCTGACAGGGGTAACATTCCTCGTTGAAGGCCATACCGCTGACGTAGGAAAAGCGGCGGGCCAGTATGAGCTGTCAGACAGACGCGCCAAGCGTATCGTAGACGAACTCGTCTCCAGGGGAATCCCTGCGGGCCGGTTTATGTATCGAGGGCTCGGCGCTGACCAGCCCATCGCGCCGAACGACACAGAAGCAAACCGGGCACGAAACAGGCGCGTTGAAATTACCATTCTGGAATAACTTGCCGCTTGATAATGACCCGGCCAGCGGCTAGAGTACACGCATGCGAAGTTCCGAGTATATAGCGCTTCTATTCGCTTCACCCCTGGGGCTTGGCCTTTCGGGTCTTTCCCTGGCCGCGGCTCTTGCAGCCTGGTTCCTCGTATCTCCATTTGCGGGAATAGTCACGGGGGTTCTCGCCCTGCCAGGGCTCCTTGCCCTGGCCACGCTCTTTGGCGCAGGGCCTCAAGCCGCGGCGGCAGAACTGGAGCGGAGGACGTGGGCAAAAGCCAAAGGGCACCTCGCCGCCGCAAGAAAAACTCGTGACAGGCTCAGCTCGCTCCGTGTACCCGATCAGACGATAAAGTCTTTGCTCGAGCTTGTCGCCATGCGCGGGTCGAGCTATCTTGCCGCCTGCGATAGCGCCAAAACGCGCGACCCGCGCGCTGAAGAAGCCCTGGCCGACTGCCTGGACATAGCAGACCTCTATCTAAAAGAGCTGGATGGCGCGTCAACCGAGCGTCGTTTTGGGCTGCCAGACGAAGACCCCTTCGCCGCCGCGACAGAACGCGCCGCCGCAGCTTTGAAAGACCGCGCGGCTATAATCGGCAAAGCGGCGCAGGATCTGTCAGGTGGCTGTTCTCCAGCTGATACGATGGAAATAAAGGAGAGCCTATGACCCCGCGATTACACTGTGGCAGTCGTCGAGCCTTTCGGTATAAACCAAGCGTCACTGTTCTCATACTTTTGTTGCTCGTACTCGTTTCCGGCACAACCTCCGCCCAGGCGGGGGATCTCGTGTCGGTTGAGACCACGGTCTTTCTCAGGCCGGATGGCAAGGCCGAGTTATACCATGTATTCGAGTGGTACGTGGGCTCGGGCGATATGAGCGGTTTTTACTACCAGGGAGAGCCGTTCACACCGGCGTGGAACGAGGAGCGATGCTTCGCGGACCTGTCCGGTGGCGTCAGGCAACCCCTTACCATAGATAACCTTGGGTCGGGCAGGTACGATGTCATTCTGGCGGGTGGACGCCGTTTCTCAGGTAGAGCCTACTACCACCTGAACTACGCTGGCGACTTCGCGAAAGCAGGTCTAGTCGGCTTTACCACGAGCCCGGAGCACGGAGAACTCGTGTACTTCGATTGGGGACCCGTAGAGTGGGACGAGCCGCTCGAGTATCGCGCGGTACGCCTCGTACTTCCCGTAGCTGTTTCCGGGGAGAAGTTGACGGATGACGAAAAAGCCGCGATTCCGATGCTCACCGAGGAGTGGGTAAACGCCGCCAGCAATATTGACTACTATGGTTCCCGGGGTGATGACGGCCGCTGGTACCTGACGGTTCTGTTTTTTCAGGAGCGGGTGGAAGCTCGCGGCACGCAACGGCTCGGCCTGTATTTCCCGCGGGAGTACCTGGGCATGGCGACAGATATGAGCGTCCGCGATTACGATGATGGCGGGCGCGACGAGTATGGCTCTGACAGCGCGATGTACGGGTACGAAGAACCACTCACCTGGCGTGACGCGCCGTTTCTGGCGCTGCTCGTCTTCTTGTTGTTCATCGCACTCGCGCTGCTCCTGTACACGAGACGCGTCAAGGTGTACGGAGCCAAAGCCGAAACGGTGGAGGGTATAGCGTGGGCTGGAGACGCGTGGACACCACCCAAACTGTTCGCCGGCAGTTACCAGGTACCTGGTAAAATCGCGGAAGGCTTGCACCCGGTAGAAGCAGCCATGCTGCTCGAGCTGTCTCTGCCCCGCATAGCGGCCATAATGCTCGATGGGCTCGCAGCCCAGGGCATACTGGCAGTAGAGAGGGAAGATCCGCTCCGTATACAAATGCTGTCAGAACGGGTGGCGGACGACGAGATAGAGGAAAGGTTCCTCGCGTCGTTTGACGCTGACGGCGACGTGCTTCCGGGATTACTGGCCGATTTTTTTGAAGAAACGATAAAACACTTGCAGGAAAAGATATGGGACTGCGATCTCGAAGCCACCAAGGCTCACTATAGAAAAAAAATACTGGAAGCCGAAGAGCAGGCCAGGGAAGTAGACACCTGGGACGAACCCCGCAGGCGATCGTACTACCGGTCCAACGCTTCTTTGGTCTACTGGCGGAGCTACGCCATCGTGGGTGGTCGAAATGACTACCTCGCGGGGGTACGACTGCCAGAGGGCATGTCTGCGGGGTACGCGGAGTTCATGCGCTCGGCGGTGTGTTATTCGGGTTGTTTTACCCCGGAGAACGCGGGCACGGTGGACGCGTGCCATTCTGCCTGCCACAACGCGTGCCATGACGCATGCCATTCAGCGTGCCACAGCGCCTGCCACTCGGCGTGTCACAGCGCTTGCCACTCCGCGTGCGTCTCGGGGAGTTCTCATTGATGGTGGACACGAAGAAGATTTCGTGGGTCTACGGTTTCTGGAACAGCCTCGCGCCGTACGCGTACGCCCGGCTGGAAGATGAAGTCGTCATCCTACCGCCCAATCTCGTATACAAGACCAACAAAACGGGAGCGTCCCTGCTGGCGCATTTGAGCGCGGGAGGCGTTTTTGAGGATATCCCAGGCATAAACGATGAGCGCGTTTCAGAAATCGAGGCTTTTTTTGTGTCCTTGAAAGCCGCCTACGAAGGCCGGCCGGTATTACTGGAGCGGGTATCGTACGGCTTTGACTTTACGAAGCTGCCCGTGCTAGGCGAGATAGCTATTACGTACCGCTGCAACAACCGCTGCCGCTTCTGTTACGCCGGCTGTGGCGATGTCGAGCTGGCGGAACGGGCGTTCGGAGCGAAGGAACTCGATACCGAAGGCTTCAAGCGCGTTATCGATATCTTCCGCGATGAGGCAAAGATACCATTCTTTTCGTTCACCGGTGGTGAGCCGCTGGTCCGCCCCGATGTGGAGGAACTGGCTGCCTATGCTGTCTCACGGGGGTTGCGCGTAAACCTCGTCACGAACGGGCGGCTCGCGACCCCGGCCCGCGCGGCCAGCTTGTTCGCATCGGGGCTTACGACAGCCCAGGTTAGCCTTGAAGCTCCTGAGGCTGCGATACACGACGACCTGTGCGGCGCGGAAGGCGCTTTTGAGGATACAGTCGCGGGGATACGAGCCCTCATGGCCGCTGGCATTTCTGTGCAGACAAACTCCACGATGACTCGAGCCAACAGGAACGCGTTGCTCGAATTGCCCGCCTTCGTCGCCACCCTTGGCGTCAGGCGCATGTCCATGAACCTGTTCATCCCCGTTGGCAGCGGCGCGAAGGCCGCTGATCTGTTCGTGCCGTATTCCGAAACTGGAGATTTCATAGACGAGGTGAGGAAACGGGCACACGAAGCCGGTGTGGAGTTTTTCTGGTATTCACCCATACCGATGTGCATGTACAACCCCATAGCACGGGGGCTTGGCAACAAAAGCTGTGCCGCTTGCGACGGACTTTTGTCAGTGTCACCATCTGGCGACGTGCTGCCGTGTTCGTCCTGGCCAGAACCCGTTGGCTCGCTGATAGAAGACGGCTTCAGAGCCGTATGGTTTTCTGACAAGGCCGCCTGGTTCAAGGAAAAGCGATACGCGCCGGATGAATGCCGGGCGTGCTCCTCATTCACCGCGTGCCAAGGGGCTTGTCCACTGTACTGGCGCTACGCCGGATACGATGAGCTGCTGTGCGCCAAGGAGGGACGACTGTGGAACACCGTTTCAAGTACCTGAAGCTGGGCTTGCATTCGCGCCTGGTGATTGCGGGCGTGGCTTTTTCTGCGGCAGCACTGTTGCAGATTGCAACGGCAAGCGTACTCATCGGATTACCGCTGGTCGCGCTGGGCTGGTTTGCCCTGGCGCTCAAAGCCGTTACCAACAAGCCCAAGGATACCGGGCTCGAGGAATGGCGTGCCGTAGGTGACGGGGAAGTGGCGCGCATAGCTGACAGCCTCAAGCGATCAAAAAAGCTGAGAATGGCTACCGTGGGACCTGCGGTACTCAAGGTGCTATTCATATTCATGGTGATGGTACCGTCGGGCATCGCGGCTTTTAGCGGGTCGAGGATGGGTCTGGCGCTGTTTGATTTTTGTCTGTTCGCGATTCCCGGGCTGTTCTTTGGCGTGGTGTCGGTACACGTTCCGTATGAATTTGACATGAAGCTGGCCAGGTTTCTGGCAGCGATGAACGTGTCCAGGCCAGAGGGTTTCGTGTTGACACCCTATCTGCGCTTTGACAAGGATGAAGAAGGACGGGACGTACCCGAAGACCTGCGCTTGATGCTCGAACCAAAGCGCAAGCCCGCAGACCTGGTTGGCGTGCAGTTTCAGGCTTCCATCAACAAAGGCGCCAATGGCTACGTGCCGTACATGTACGCGGTCGTCTTGACAAAGGGCCGTAATGGCCCTGCGCATCTCGCGTTCCGCACGATGCGCGCTGCCGGTTTCGAGGTGGAGGCGGGCGGAGATGAAAGTTATGGTACCGTCGTAGTCCGCCAGGAGACGGAAGGCGGGGGGTACCACACCTCGGATGACGACTGCGAGCGTCTCATGGTTCTCATGATTCGGGCGTTGCAGAAAGTAGCGTAAGCTGGGCGGCGGCTTTCTTCCTCAGACCGCGTAGTTCAGCCAGAAAAAAAGCGCCGGTAAGAATTGAACTAAGCGCGTCAGCCGTTGGGCTGGCGCCAAAAACGCCGTATAGGCCGAAGATGCGAGGCAGTATAAACAGCATCGGAATAAGAATTAGTACCTGTCGGGACAAGCTCAGCAGCATCGCGTGTCTGGGCTTTCCCACTGCCTGAAAATAGTTGGCCGCCACGATCTGAAACCCGACGACGGGGAACATGGCATAGAAGATACGCATTGCGCGCGTACCCAGGGCGATGAGTTCTTTGTTGTCGCCTGCAAACATCATGATTATAGATTCAGGAAACAGCCGTGTAGCCAGCCATCCTAGCACTACGATAACCGTGGCGGCGAGAATAGCCAATTCCACTGTGCGAACGACCCGATCGTACTGCTTGGCCCCGTAATTGTAGCCAATAATTGGCTGGGATCCCTGGTTGAGACCAAAAATCGGCATGATTATGAGCGTTGTCATGCTGTAAATAATGCCCATCGCCGAAATGGCTATGTCGCCACCGTACGA
>JAFGUM010000581.1 GCA_016938515.1 Spirochaetales bacterium
ACTCTTTTTCTCGATGAAATAGGCGAAATGCCAGCTCATATGCAGGTTAAAATTTTACGCACGATACAAGATAGAAAAGTAACCCGGCTCGGCGGCACCAAGGGCCTTCCCATAGATGCCCGCATAGTTGCCGCAACCAACAGAAACCTTGAAAGCATGGTTGCAGAAGGCACGTTCCGGGAGGATCTATACTATCGTATCAACGTCGTCAGGATACACCTGCCGCCGCTACGCGAACGCCCGGGAGACTCGCTGTCCCTCGCGAGGTATTTTGTGGAAACGCTCGCTCCCGTTATGGGACGAAAAGGAGCAAAGCTCGCCCCGGACGCTATAGATTTTATCGCTTCATATTCGTTTCCCGGCAATGTCAGGGAGCTTTCCAACGCCGTAGAACGGGCATTGATACTAGCCGATAGTGAAGAACTGCACGCGGCTGATTTTGGGATTGGTTCCGGGTTGCAGTCCATGCCAACTTCTCGCACTAAAACAGAGCAGACTATCCCGCAATTCGTGGGCGAAGATGGATCACCGTATACGCTCGCGCAGATGGAAAAGCTGGCCATTATAGCCGCCTTGAAGCGCAACGCGGGCAAACGTGAAGCGAGCGCTACCGAACTTGGTATCACCAGACGCACACTTCTCAACAAGCTCAATGAATACGGCTACAGCGATTGATTGACGTCTTCGTGTCATCGTACTACCATCAGGCTCATGTTTGCCCCAACAGTATACGTTGAGCGACGAAAAGCGCTCGTAACCAACCTCGCTTCCAGAGGATTGAATGATGGCCTCGTTATTTTTCTGGGTAACCGCGAGAGCCCCATCAATTTTGCCGAAAATCCATACCGCTTCAGGCAGGATTCCTCATTCTTGTATTTTGTCGGCCTGTCTGACCCCGACATGGCAGCCGCGATCGACCTCCAGACCGGGCAGACAACGCTCTTCTGTGACGAGATGACAGAAGACACCCTCGTCTGGACGGGCCCAAAGCCTGGCGTCAGTGCCTTGGCGGAGTCATCGGGGATTGAGTCGGTGGCGACAAGGGAGGGCTTGTCTGCATTTTGCCGGGGTAAACGCCTCGCGTACCTACCGGCGTATCGTGCTGAAACCGCGGTAGAGCTGTCGGAACTTACCGGAGTTTCCTTGCAATCCATCAACCCAGGTGCCTCTGGACCATTGATCCAGGCCGTTATCGCGCTTCGCGAGATTAAAGAAAACAGAGAAATCGAGCGCATAGAACACGCGGTTGATATTTCCATAGACATGCACCTGGCGGTTATCGCCGCGGCTCGTCCGGGAGCAAGCGAAGCCGCCTTGATGGCAATCGCTACCCATGTGGCGCTGGACGGTGGCGGTATGCCTTCCTTCCCACCAATAGCTACAACGCACGGAGCGGTACTGCATAACCACGGGTACGACGGCGTGCTCCAAAGCGGCGGCACCTTTCTCCTGGACGCGGGGGCAGAAACGGCAGACGGTTATGCGGGCGATTTGACGAGTACGTTTCCCATTGGTCGTGGTTTTGACGAACGGCAGCGGGCTATATACAAAATCGTTCTGGATGCCAGCACGGCGGCGTCATCGACTATACGGCCCGGAGTTCCTTACAGGAACGCCCACCTGGCTGCGTCCAGAACGATCGCCAGCGGGCTCGCCGCCCTTGGTATCATGAAGGGCTCCATCGACGAAGCGGTAGCAGCAGGCGCTCACGCGCTGTTTTTTCCTCACGGTGTAGGCCATCAGATGGGGCTTGATGTTCACGACATGGAGTCCCTTGGCGAGCATAACGTTGGCTATGACAACGAACCTAAAAGCCAGCAATTTGGCCTCAAAAGCTTGCGAATGGCCAAAGCGGTTCGCCCGGGCATGGTGCTCACCGTAGAACCCGGAGTGTACTTCATCCCCGAACTCATACGACGCTGGAAGTCAGAGCGGAGACACGAACAATTCATACATTACCCGGCGCTCGAAGCCTGGATGGACGTAGGCGGGTACCGCAACGAAGAAGACTGGCTCGTAACCGAATCAGGAGCGCGCGTACTGGGCAAGGAATACGTCAAGAGCATAGACGCGATGGAAAGCCGGGTGATCAGCGCACCAGTTTGATAGCCGATGTCCGAACGCTGTATCGTCTCGTTTCCCCCGCCAGAGGGGCGACATCTTTGGGAAAACGAAGCACAAAGTGGTCATCACCGGCTTCCATCTGGCAATCTATAGCGTCACCCGCGAAATCCGCTCTGAGACACGATGCGGAAAAGCAGCCAGAGGAGCCACTATCGTTAACGCTAGCTGGAAGCGCGGCCGTCCGCTCAAAAAATACGCTTACGGGCTCACCTTTCTGTGCTCGTTGCGCGTCCCGCGGCGAAACAGGGAACCGCCCCGTCGGGGTTCGCGCTTCGTAGCCCGCTGTCGTCCTTTTGATACCCGTTACGGGGATACACGGACCATTGCCCAAAAAGCTCGCCACGG
>JAFGUM010000110.1 GCA_016938515.1 Spirochaetales bacterium
CATCGCCTTTAAATCGTCGCAGACCACTGTCGGAAAGGAGTAACGCATGAAAGCTACACTGCTCGTACGAAATATTGGAGAACTGGCTACACCTACCGGAACGTCAGCGCGCGCCGGTTCTGATATGCGCGGTGTCAGCGTTATCCACGATGCGGTTATAGCGGTAGATGGAGAAACCATAGCCTGGGTTGGCCCGGCAACAGAAGCGCCAGCTATAGAAGGTGCTCCTCCCAAAATACTGGATGCGGGTGGACAGGCCGCCATCCCTGGCTTTATAGACTCGCATACGCACCTCGTTTTTGGCGGCTACAGGGAAGACGAATTCTACTGGCGCGCCGCCGGGGTGCCATACATGGAAATTCACGAGCGAGGCGGCGGCATAGCCAACTCAGTTCGAGCCACGCGAGAAGCCAGCCTTGATGACATGATCAGCTCTGGTGCCAAGCGCCTGCAGCGTATGCTGGAGCTTGGCGTAACGACGGTAGAGGGCAAATCCGGCTACGGGCTGGATCTGGACACAGAAATAAGGCAGCTTGAAGCCATGCGAACCCTTGCTACGGTCCAGCCTGTAGACATTGTACCAACGTATCTGGGCGCACACTCGGTTCCCGAGGAATATAAAGGATCCCCTGGCGACTACATTGATTATATGATCGATACCGTCCTGCCACTGATTCGACAACGCAAGCTTGCTACCTTCTGTGACATCTTTTGCGAACGGGGCGTGTTCGAGATAGAGGATTCGAGACGCTTTCTGATCGCCGCCAGAGAAGCAGGCTTTAGATTGAAAATGCACGCAGACGAGATAGAGAGAATTGGCGGAGCGGGGCTTGCTGCAGAATTACGAGCGACCAGCGCCGATCACCTGCTCAAAGCCTCCATAGATGACCTCGATGCCATGGCCGAGGCGGGCGTCGTCGCTACTTGCCTGCCACTTACAGCCTTTTCGCTGCGTGAACCCTACGCCAACGCCAGGGCCATGATAGACCGCGGTTTGGCCGTCGCGCTGGCTACCGACCTTAACCCCGGCTCGTGCTACAGCCACTCCATACCCCTCACGGCCGCGCTGGCCGCACTGTACATGCGCATGTCTATAGAGGAAATCCTGACGGCCCTTACCCTCAACGGCGCGGCCGCCATCGGGTTGGCAAACGATCGCGGCTCAATAGAGCCAGGAAAGCTGGCGGATATCCTGCTGCTTGACGCGCCTTCGTATCGCCATTTGGCGTACCACGTTGGTATGAACATAGTTAGCACGGTAATCAAACGAGGCACGGTAGCAAACGCCAGACCATAGAAATTGCTTTTACGGCCTGGCGGCTTCTGTTCCAGACCTTTTTGCCCTGGTTATGGCAAAAACTACGAGTGCCGCCAGTATAAACGCAAACGCTATCATCCTCGAACCGCTCATCACCTCGCCAAATACTACCACGCCCAACAGTAGCTGCAGGGTTGGGGAGATGTACTGAAGGAACCCCATCCGGGACAACGGAACACGCTTGACGCCTTCCGCGTAGAAGAACAGTGGTATTGCCGTTACGGCGCCTGCCAGTACGAGCAGCACGGTACTGAGTACACCAGCCTCTACAAACGAGCCTCGTCCCTGAACCTGTTCATAGGCTAAAAATCCGAGCGCAAAAGGAAACACCAACGCGGTTTCCATCGCCAAACCCATAAGAGCGTCTAGACCCGCCATCTTTTTTATAAGGCCGTACAACGCAAACGTCACCGCGAGCGATAGCGATATCCATGGCAACTGACCATACGATATTGTTAATATTACTATCCCAACACCGGCTATGACGCTCGATACCATGATACCGTGGTCTATCCGTTCCCGCAGAACCAGGGTTCCCAGTGCTACAGATACGAGAGGATTAAGGTAGTACCCAAGACTCGTCTCAATGATACGTTCGGTATTAACGGCCCAGATATATATGCCCCAGTTGGCCGAGACGAGTACGCCCGCTAGAACTGTCGCGGCAAGACGCTTTGGTTCTCTAAATAATTTGGCGATTGCCGCGCGTCTTCCCAGAGCCAGCGACAGTATCATCGTAAAGACAAATGACCATACAATACGGTGCGCGAGTATCTGCATCGATGGCACAGACTCCAGGCTTTTCCAGTACAGAGGGAACAAGCCCCACAGACCATACGCAGTGACGCCGTACACGATACCATTGGCTTCATCTTTCTTCGATGCATGGCGATCGGTGTCCATTGCGTCCTCCAGGTTCACCTATGAAAAGAGGCCGCCTAGAGGCGGCCTCCCATTGCCGGACTTATCGCCGGCTTATACACAAATGTGGAAATTACTATTTCTTATTCGCAATAGTGGCTTTGCACGTTTTGCAAATCTTAACCTTCTGGCCGTCAACTTCCTGCTCGTACAGTAGTTTTACGCCATCACGCTTGCACACGGGGCAAACGCCTCTACCGCCAGACGCGAGATCTCCTATACCCTTACCACGATGGGCTTTAGACATATTACTTTCCTCCCCTTACTCGGCTGCGGTTGATTCGGTCGCCGCGGCGGCCTTCTCTGCCTTGGGGGCAGCCGTAGCCTTGGGCTTTCTGGCTTTGGGCTCCGCCTTCTTGGCCTTCTCGGCGGTCTTGGGCTCTGCCTTCTTGGCTTTGTCCCCGGATTTCTTCTTGTTATCCTTCTTGCCAGTTTCCAGCTTATGATCCACCAGCTCCAGAACGACCATACTCGCGGCATCCTGATCGCGGAAGCCAATCTTCAGTATGCGAGTATAACCGCCGTTGCGCTCTTTCATCCTGGGGCCAATGTCGGTAAAAAGCTTGGCCAGAATTGCCTGGTCGGTAATTTTCTGTCCTACAATGCGGCGGTTATGGACGCTATCTTCCTTGGCTCTTGTTATCATCTTCTCAGCGACCCTGCGAACCTCGAGGGCTTTGGCCTTGGTCGTGACGATACGCTCGTGCTTGAAGAGGACGGTCGCCATGTTCCGGAGGAGTGCCCTACGGTGCGAGGCGTTCCGGTTCAGCTTGTTAAAGCCCTTCTTATGGTTCATGGATGTCTTCCTTCTGCTTCTCCAGCTTCAAGTGGTCCCTCAGTTCGGCGTAGTCTGTCATGCCGAG
>JAFGUM010000582.1 GCA_016938515.1 Spirochaetales bacterium
GACTGGTCACCATCGCCATCGTCGTGGTTCCTGGGCCTGGGGTTATCTGGCGACCTGTAGCGCCCGCTCTTCGTCAGGACACCGAACCAAAGTTCATGAATATCATGGGCAGGCGACGGCGAAGCACTTCGTAAGACAGGTAGTGCTTTCCTATGGCAAAATTCTCCGCCACGCGCTTTCTCGCCTCCACCGGATCAGACAGCACGCGCGAGACGTCCTTGACCACGGCTTCGGTTATGTACCCGTCCATTACCGTCGTCTTGAACCCCAGCGGTTCTATATCCTGGGCGTAGATGGCGTAACGGTTGACGAGTATGGGCTTGCGGTAGAAGATCGCCTCGAGGAACGCGTTGCCAAACCCCTCATACGTAGAAGGATAGGTAACAAAGTCTGATTGAACGTACGTGTCCCACAGCGAGTACACCTTGCCGCCATCCGGCCTCGTGCCTCGTCCTATGCCAATAAGATCTGGCCGCACTATCATGTCAACTTCCATGAATCTGGCATAATCGATTATACGCGTCTGATACTCGTCGCCCTCGTCGAGCCCGGGGTGGGATATGAGGAGCCTGCCCTTGCGCTCCCCGCCTGACATGGCGTTATACCGCGCCACGAGCTCTATGGCGCTCTCTATTCCCTTTCTCGCTATGATGCGCGTAGGCTGCAGAAACAGCACTTCGTCGTTATCCATGCCCAGTTCAGCGCGGAAATCGGCGTTGTAGTCATCAGCTACGACCGGGGCTTCGTCGAAATTCCACACGTTTGGTATCATCACCGACGCTATGCCGCACCGGAAGGCAAGCTGTCGCATCGCCTCGGAGTTTATAACGACGTGATATACGCTGTGCAGACGCGGCGGAAAAGCGCGCACGATGTAGTCCTCGGCGCAACCGGTCATAAAGCGCTGACGCTCCCAGGCAAAGTCGTGGTTGTGCGCGATTGTCGGCATCTCCAGCTCGGCTACCAGTTCGGCCAGAGCTACGCCCAGCGGAATGTGCACCGGAATGGCAAAGGCGTTTTCCACGATAAGCGCGTCTATATCAAAGGTCTTGACGAACTCGTATAGCTTGGCCTTGAGCATGCCCTTGATCTCGCCCACCTCGGCGGTTAGACCGCGACGCCTTGTTGAGCTATCAAATATCTCCTCGTGCAGTTCCAGCACGCGCGGGTGCTTGAAGAAGGCTTCCTCGACCACATGGGAGCGTTCAGGAAACCAATCGCTCATACCTGAAAAGAAGAACGTCTCGTACCCCAGTTCTGTAAGCACTTCGTTCCACTTCCAGGTTTCCAGTGAGACACCATCCGTACCCTGCAAGCGAGTAGAGACGAAGCCGACGCGAACGATATCGCGGGTTTTTGTCAGGTACATACGATCCTCCGTAGGTCATCCCATGATTGAACGAGCACGGTCGGCGGCATCGCCAGCGCGGCGGAATCATCGAGCCGTGGTTTGAACGAGCGAGCATCGCCGCAGAACAAGGCAGTCATCATGCCAACCTCACCCGCGGCGGCACAGTCGTTGCGGGCGTCGTTGCCGACGTACAGAATGCGGTTGACGGGTACGCCACGCAGGGCAAGCCGCCGCGCCAGTTCTGCAAACATCCAGCTGTCGGGCTTGGCCCTGCCGGTTTCCCACGACCACAGGGCGAGTTCCGGGTCTATCCCCAGGCCAGGCACCCCGAACAGGGTGGTGCCAAACGCCGCCTCGATAAACAGCGGCGTGTAGAACTGGGCGTTGGACACTATACCCAGAGGCATCCCCCGGTCGGCGCAGCACGCGAGAAACCCCGCAGCCCCCGGCATCGCGGAACAGGGGTTCATGGCGCACTCCCACGCGACGCAAGCCCTCGCGCCGTCTTCCGCCTCGAGGTCCAGCGCCCGCGCGAATACCGATGGCGAGTCCACCTCAGGCCACGGAATCCCGTGTTCGCGCTCCTTGGCGTGGTCAGCTGCTACGATACGCCGCAATCTCTCTGCCAGATCGTGCGGAAAAGCCGTACCCATCGTGGCGACGGTTTCTGTTGAAGGCTCGTTGGGACCATCCCAATCGGCCACGGGGCCTATCTCTCCCACGGCGCTCGCGAGCAGAGTACCGTACACGTCTACCGCCACCGCCAGCGGCCGCACCGGCAATTCCTTGCCCAGCAGAGGTTCGAGGCTGGAAGGAACCTGGGCTACCGGTACGAAATCATAGTCGTCATAGATGACAACACCCCGCTCGGCAATGGCCCTCTTAAGCTCGTCCATCAAGCTGGGTGACAGATCAGACGCCAACGCCATGGAAAGCCTCCGGCTTCAGGTATTCGCCGAGGAGCCGCGACTTGTCGGGCGCCGCGCCGCCTCCCCGTATAAGTACTCCTTCGTACAGAGCCTTCAGGTGGGCTCCGTAAGCCTCCTCTGACCACGGGCTCATGCTCTCACGCGATGGCGGTTCGAGCGATTCAGCTACGGCATCCCAGGCATCCATGCCGGGATTCATGGCGATGAACGCGGCTCGAGATTTACTGTCGCCCATCAAAGACAGCAGAACCTGGCTCTGGGCTACTTCGTCCAGCCTGCCAAAATCAGGCTGCCCGCTTCCACCAAGGACGCTGTCTACAACAGACGATGACAAACCGGAGCCAGCCTCGTCGATTCCGTACGCAACAGCAGCGTTCCGTACGGCGTCTGCAACCCTGGTGGCGAAACCGTCTTCGTCAAAGAGTTCCCTCGGTACGGCCAGAGAGTCGTACAACGCCGGAAACGAGAGCCCGGATTCCTCAAAGTCCGCCAGCACACGAGGCAGCCGACGCCCGATCGTAATCCTGTTTCTGGACGCGGGTTCCAGGTACGACAGACCAAAGCCTTCCTTGATCGACGTCGTGACGATGGCCCTGGCTTGCGCGTACAAGCCGTCAAAGTCGTGCTCGAGCCCAAGACCAAAGCGTATGGGCGCTCCTATAGACGCCGCCATCCGTACCCAGCCGTCGTAATACGGAAAATCCCTCGGGTTAGCCGGCGGCAGCGTTACGCCAATGCTCCCCCCCGGCCGTACGAACAACGACAACAGTACCGCTTCTCCAAGGTTTTTGCGCCGTATACCCCGCACCGGGTACAGAACGAGGCCCGGGCCACGCGGTCTCTCACCAGGTTTGGCCGGCTGGGATGGTACGGGTACTGGGTTGGGCAGAAAGCCAACATCGCCCGCTCCAGCCGCCCTGAGCCTGGCGACATCGTACCGGTTAATAGCCGCCCAGGTAACCCCATCCGGGTAGTCGTGCCTGGAATAAACGTCCGGGCGCCAGTCCTCAGCCAGATCGTGCACGTGAAACACCATGCGCCGCCCCGACGCCGCCACGATGGACAAGGCTTCCAGCAGCGAATCGTTCTTGCGTATAGTCGGGTTGTGTACGTGCACGATGGTATCGTCACCGAGCGCGTCCGCTTCCCTGCGCACACTCTCGACGATGGCCTTGACGCGGCTTGGATCTGCGCCGTGTTCGGCGTGAACGCCCCCACTCGGGTCGTCGTAGCCAAGCGCGGGTTCAACCGTCAGGCTGCCACAACCGCCCTTGAGCGCTCCCTCTGGCGCCTCGCCCGCGAGAACCGCCGCGTCTATTCCCTGAGCGGCAAGGGCGCATAACTGGCGGCGCAGTACCGTGGTAACGCCACCGGGCTTGAGGTGGTAGTGTACGATGAGTGCCTTCATGGGCAGTCACCCCTTGCCGGAAATTTTTTTCGGTACGCTTCAATCTGGATAATGGGTGGCCTCTCGACGATGTCGATGCGACTCTCCCTGGGCCTGTATTCACCATCTTCAAGCTCGAACTGTATCATCGTCTTGTGCAGCTCACCCGCCATGGTGGCCCGCCCGGAAGACCTGAGCTTGGCTATAAAGGTCTGGATGATGCCAAATGACATGCGCCCCAGAGCCACCGTCGTCTGGTTGCGATGGACGCGCTTGTCTAGGTCAACTTGCGCCATCGCCTCCATCCCCGAGCGTTCGTATATATCCATCAGCATGCTCGTCTCTACGCCGTAGCCAATCGGGAAGGGGATTGAATCGAAGCACTCCCTGAAGCCGGCGTACTCCCCGGACAGCGGCTGTATAAACTGGGCGAGTTCGGGGTAAAACGACGAGAATAGAGGCCGGGTTACGAGCTCGGTTACCCGTCCACCGCCTGAAGGCTTTACCGTCTTCTGATCCAGCGATATGGGCCGGTCGTAGAACGCCTTGACAAAGCGCACGCCGTCTTCCTTCAGGAGAGGCCCGAGGAGTCCGTAGACAAAACGCGGGTGAATGTTTTTTATATCGGCGTCTACGTACACTATAATGTCGCCCTCAAGCACGTACAGCGCCTTCCACAAGTTTTCACCCTTGCCGCGATACGGCGCAATTTCCGGTAAAATATCGGTAGCCAGATACACGCGCGCGCCAAATTCCGTCGCCACCTCACGGGTTCTGTCCGTAGAACCGGAATCTATGACGACTATCTCGTCTACGAGCTTGTGCCGCATCTGCAATTCACCTTTGATGAGCACAATTTCCTTGGCTATTGTCGCTTCCTCGTTCAGGGTAGGAAAGCACAGTGATACTTTTAGCCCGCGTTCTTCCTTGCGCCGTACAAGAGCTTCGATGTCAGCGAATTCGCTGTGATGATACGTCCTGCGGGAGAGCCAGGTGTCATTCTCGTGCATCGATAGCCTCCCCATCTACCATCATCATGAGCCCGACCAGCTGAGCCAGCCCAGTGTAGAGTGACGCCAGATTTGCGCTGGCTACGTCCTGGTGGTAGTCACTGCCGTTGGCAACGCCGATAGTCACCGCTGGAATACCCCGTTTGAGGAAGTAGAACAGCTCCGAAACGCTCGGGTATACGCCCGGTTCAATGTCCAGCGCGCTCAATACTGAGATAGCCGCCTGCGTAAGCGGATGGGACCATCCGAGGCTCTCGGCTCCCAGTTCCACGGTTATATCAAAGTCAACGTTGACGCGACGCTCGTAACGAACGAGCTCCAGTATCTCCCGTATTTTGGCGAGCAGCTTGGCTAGCGTATCATTGGACGTACTGCGCACTTCCAGGCCTATCCTTGCCGTTGTAGCCGGCGCGCCATACTTGTAACCGCCGCGTATGATACCAACGTTAACCGTTGTTTCCGGCTTCTGCGGAATCTCCAGCGCCAGAAGCCTGTCTATTATTTCGTTTGCAACGACTATCATGTTGGGCTGGATGCCATGGACTTCAGGATTTCTGTCGCACACGATATCGGCGCGTATGACGGCTTCTGTAAAATAATTGACGCGGCCAAGCTCGCCGCCTTTTACAACAATGGCGGCTGCTGGCCGTACACCCAGGTACTCTACGAAGGCGTCTACGAGCACAAGGTTCCTGCTGTCCCGCATCGTGTTGGCTATGCCGGCGAGTATCACAGTAGACTCGAATGATACGCCCAGGCGCCTGAGCACATCCGGCAGCGATAGAACCGCAGCAGCACCTATCGCGTTGTCCATGAGCCCAGGGCCGACTATTGACTCTCCGCTTACAGCGTAGTGTATGTCACCCGCGGGGTTGTACAGAGAGTCCAGCTCGGCGCATACGAGTATTGGAGGCTTATCGGGATCCCGCCCTTTGATAATGCCGATTGGGTTGCCTATAGGGTCTGTGGTACACTCGTCTACACCCAGTTCGGTGAGCCTGTCGGCAAAAAACCTGGCACGGACGCTGTAATCTATGCTCCCCATCTCATCGTCGCTCTGCCACGTGCCCGCGTAGGAAGGAACCTCTCCCAGCAATACCACATTGCCAATAAGAAGTTCCTTCATATCCTTGAGCGGCTGAACCATTTCCTTCGTCGTAGCCAATACAGTGTGTTTCCTGGATTGTTCCAGAAGGCTCCTCCTTTTCAAAATCAGAAAAATTACAACGCCCCTACCCGTGCGGGAGGATTTGGCGTACAAAGTCGAGCGAAACGCCCAATCGATTACCCATTCCAGTATAGATGATAGGCCGGGAACTGGCAAACGCGACCATTTAGCTGTACCATGGCTCGCATGACAGGATCAGATCGCGCCTTGTACGAAGCAACCCGGCTCGCCTATGACGGCGACGCTCCCGTTCATTTTACCAAGCTCGACATCGCCCCCCCGGCAACGGAACGAGCCTTCGGGCGATCCTTCCTCCGGATACCGTCTGACGCGCTGGCCACCCTCGCCGAGCGCGCCTTTTTGGATTCGCAGTACCGTCTCCGGCCATCGTTCGCCGCCCAGATCGCGGCGGTAGCGTTTGACCCCGAGGCCGATGAGCGGGACCGCTACGTAGCCGACACGCTCGTAGCCAACGCTCTGACGAGCGCCCAGGGCGTATTCCCTCTCTGCCAGGACAGCGGAACGGCGACCATCTACGCGTGGAAGGGAGATGCCGTGCTTACCGAGCTGTGCGGCGACGACGACGATGATGCCGCGGCTCTGACTCGGGGCGCCCTCGCGGCCTGGACTGCGGGGCGATTCAGAAACAGCCAACTGGCTCCCCTGCTTGGCCTGGGCGAGCGAAACACGGGGAACAACCTGCCCCTCTCAGCCCATATAACCGCGGTACGGGGTAGCGAATACCACTTCGTCTTCGTCGCAAAGGGTGGCGGCTCGGCCAACAAGACGGCCCTGTACCAGGAGACGAAGCGGCTGCTACGACCAGAGGCTTTCTATGAATTTGTCTCGGGAGCCATCGCCGGGCTCGGCGTGTCAGCCTGCCCGCCGTACCGCATCGCTGTAGTTTTAGGGGGACAGAGCCCGGAAGAGACGCTACTCGCCGCAAAACTTGCCAGCGCAGGTGCCCTCGACGCGCTGCCATCCGAACCAAGCCTGGAAGGCGGCGTGTACCGAGAGCGAGAATTGGAAGCTGTCGTGATGGCGGCAGCCGCAAGCGCCGGCTGGGGGGCGCAGTTCGGCGGGCGCTTTTTGGCGCGAGACGCCAGGGTCGTGCGCCTGCCGCGCCACGCGGCCAGCCTGCCCGTGGGCATCGCGGTATCGTGCTCGGCGCACCGGCAGGTATACGGATACGTATCAGCCAACGGGTACTTCGTGGAGCAGCTGGCCGATGCAGACGAGCTGGCGCGCATTGTCGACGAAGCCAAGAGCCACCGAACGTCGGCTCTGATGACGAGCGGCTTCGGTAGCGCGCGTCGTGTCGATCTCGGGGAACCGGGGACGCCAGCCTTTGACACCGCGATACGAAGCCTCAGAGCCGGCGAACTGGTAGAGCTGTGGGGCACGGCGGTACTGGCTCGCGACGCCGTCCACGCGCGGCTGCAAGCCATGATCGATCGCGGAGAAGCAATGCCATCCTGGACGCGCTTTCCCGTCTTCTACGCCGCACCGACCGGCACTCCCGTAGGCACCATCGTCGGCTCGATTGGCCCGACCACGTCAAAACGGATGGATTCGTATCTGGATGATTTCATGTCTCGGGGAGTGTTCACGGTTACGATAGGCAAGGGAGAACGCGGCCCCGAGTGCGCCGCGGCGTGCGCGAAGCACGGCGGCCTCTACCTGGCCGCCGTCGGTGGCGCCGCCGCCCTTGCCGCCTCCAGGTACATCGCGTCAATCGAGCTGATAGACTGGCCGGAACTGGGCATGGAAGCCGTGCGCCGAATCGAGTTCCGCGGCCTCCCCGCGCTCGTCGCCGTCGATATGCTGGGAAATGATTATTACTCGGCTCTACAGAGGAGATAGTCTTGATAGAAGAGACAACGAGTATCGAACAGTACATTGAAAGTGCTCCGGAAAAATGGAGAAAGTCGATTATCCTTCTGCGAAAAATAATAAAAGATAATTTACCAAAAAGATTTGAAGAAACAATGAATTATGGAATGATAGGATATGTGGTTCCTAAACATCTATATCCACAAGGCTATCACGCAAAGAAAGGCGAACCACTTCCATTTATAAACATTGCAGCACAGAAAAACCATTTGTCATTATATCATCTTGGCATATACATAAATGAAGAACTGCATTCCTGGTTCATAGAGTCTTATGAGAAATCGACAAACAAGAAAATTAACATGGGAAAAAGCTGCATCAGGTTTAAGAAAGATGACGATATACCATATGATCTAATACAAGCTCTTGTTAAGAAAATAACCGTAGAAGAATGGATACGCATGTACGAGCATGAGTATTTGAACAAATAATATATTATTTATTATACAACGAGTCGCACGAAGGAGCGGGATATGAGTGAAACCTATAATGAGAGCCTGTAATCTTTTTTGTGTAAACGACAAAATCATAACGGCACTCGATCACCGTAGATGATGGCAAATTGGTTCACAGCTGCAC
>JAFGUM010000583.1 GCA_016938515.1 Spirochaetales bacterium
CTCGCCGGACCTTTCGCCGCGGCGGCGGCTCTCAACGCCATCGTCGCCTTTGGCGCGTTCCGCAAGCACGCGGTGGACGCGAGCGGCGCCGCCGTCGGAGCGGCCGTAGGCACCGCCATCCTGTTTGCCGGGGGATTCCCCGCGTACGCGCTGCTCGTCGGATTCTTCCTGTCGTCCACCGCGGTGGGCCGCATCTTCGTACGCCGTCGCGCTGATACCGGCATCGAAGAGAAGGGCGGCCGGCGCGACGCCCTCCAGGTGTTGGCAAACGTTGGCACAGCCGCCATCGCATCGCTCCTGTACGCGGCAACCCGGGACGACATCTGGCTCGTCGCCTTCGCCACTGCCTTCGCCGAGGCCAACGCCGACACCTGGGCCAGCGAGATAGGTGTCCTGTACAGGAAGCTGCCACGCTCAATCCTGTCTGGCAAGGAAATCCCTCCGGGTGCTTCCGGCGGCGTTTCACCGCTGGGTTTTTTCGCGTCCGCGCTGGGGGCAGCCTTCATCGGCCTCTTGTTCGCGGCCGCCTACGGTGGCTCGGGGCTGAGCCCCAGGCTATCCTGGGGTATCGTCGCGCTCATCGCCGCGGGATCCGGTTTTACCGGCGCGGTGATAGACTCATTCCTCGGCGCCGCTATCCAGGCTCAGTACACCTGCGCCGTCACCGGACGCTACACGGAACGGCCTCACACCGACGGCAAACCCAACGTGCTCGTGCGCGGCTTCCGCTGGGTAACCAACGACATGGTCAACTTCCTGAGCACGGTATCGGCGACGCTCGTATCGACAATAGTGTACGTGGTGATCAGGTAGCCGAGCGACCGATTCCGCGACGGTCAGTCCGCCGCGGAATCCGGCTTACTTCCGCGCCTCGGCTACCGCCCAGTCCATCGCCTCGCGTATCATCGATTCCGGTGGGCTCTTGATGTGGCCGAGCTTCATAAGATCGTCCGTGGTCTTTCTGGCTTCCAGAATATCGGCCATGGCGCGGTCGTGTACCTGGTCCCAGGTCATCGGGGTACGGGCGACGCCTTCTTTGATGGCCTGGTCGGCGACGTCGGCCGCCTCGATGGCGAACACGTCGGTTTCGTCCATCTTGGCGATAATGTCGTCGGGGTTGATGCCGCGCTTCTCGGCGAAGTCGGCTATCGAGTGGGCGCAGCGGATGGCCATGCCGTCGGTTATCTTTTTGGCACGTACGAGAAGCGCGCCTTTGAGCAGCCCCGGGAAGCATATCGAGTTGTTCACCTGGTTGGGAAAGTCACCACGACCGGTAGCCACGATGTAGGCGCCTGCGGCTTTGGCAGCGTGCGGCCATATTTCCGGCACCGGGTTGGCGCAGGCGAAGACTATGGACTTGGGCGCCATCGAGGCAACCCACTCCGGCTTTACCGTGTCGGGGCCGGGGGTCGACAGCGCGATGAGCACGTCGGCTCCGGCGAGGGCGGCGGCTTCGTCGGCGTAGCGGCCGGGATTTGTCTTCTGGCACAGCTCCCACTTGCGGTAGTTGCGGGGATCCTTCTCGATGTCAGCCCGGCCGCGGTGGAGCGAGCCCTTGGAGTCGAACAGCGTCATCTTGTCCGGGTCGCCGCCGTCGGCCAGTATCAGCCGGGCTATCGTCGTGTTCGAAGCGCCAGCGCCCAGTAGCACGATGCGCACGTCGCCTATCTTCTTGCCTGTCAGCTTGAGCGCGTTTACGAGGCCGGCGAGCGTTACCGTCGCGGTGCCCTGCGCGTCGTCGTGCCACACCGGGATGTCGCAGGCTTCGCGCAGCTCGTCGAGCACCTTGAAGCAGTTGGGCTGGCTGATGTCTTCCAGATTGACGGCGCCGAAACTGGGCTGCACCATCTTTACGAAGTCTATGATCTTCTGCGGGTCGTGCTTGCCGTCGGCTCCGCGCGAGTCGATGCACAGCGCCGTCGCGTCGACGCCACCGAGGTACTTCATCAGGAAGGCTTTGCCCTCCATCACGCCGAGGCCGCCGGGGGGCGTGCAGTCGCCGTCGCCGAGCACGCGCGTCGAATCGGAAACCACGGCGACCAGGTTGCCGCGGTTGGACAGGGCGAACGAAGCCTCGTTGTCGTCGCGTATCGTCGTTGAAACCTTGGAAACTCCGGGCGTGTACCACACGTTGAACCAGTTGAAGCCCCACAACCCGCACTTGGGCACGGTCTGCATCTTGCCGCCAAAGAACGCGTGCGCGTCGATGGACAGCTTCTTGAGGAACAGGGTCTGGGCTTTGGCGCGCTGATCCGGCGTCAGGTCAGCGGGAAGCGCGTCGGACAGATTCTTCAGGCTTATATCGATATTCATATGGCACACCTCACTTGAGCAGATTGGGCAGGAACAGGATGACATCTGGAATATACGTCAGAATGACGAGATCCGCCAGCATTACCAGAAGATACGGCATGATTACCTTGATCAGGCGCTCGATAGGTATCTTGGTAATCGCACTCGCGACGAACAGATCAAGGCCGACCGGCGGCGTTATCGTTCCTATGGCGAGATTGACGACCATGAGGACACCGAAGAACACGGGGTCAATGCCGAGCCCCAGCGCTATTGGCAGTACGATGGGCGTGAGGATGACGATGGCAGACGAAGCGTTTACCATGGTCCCCGCGATCAGAAACAGGACGTTGACGATGGCCAGGAACAGGATGGGCGGCATGTCGGCCGACATGAACGTTTCCGCGAGTTGCTGGGGGATGCGCAGGTTGGAGAGCATTCAGCCAAACACTTTGGAAGCACCGACTATGAACATGATGATGACGGTTCCGATGACCGCCTTGAATATCAGCTCGGGCAGATCCCGTATCTTGAGTTCCTTGTAGACGAAGATTCCCACGACAAGGCCGTATACCGCGGCGACGGCAGCGGCTTCAGTAGGGGTAAAGATGCCGCCGTAGATACCGCCGATGATGATTATGGGCGTAAGCAACGCGAAGAAGGATTCCTTGAAGGCGATGGCGACCCCTTTTACGGTAAATTTGCCTTCACCCTTCCAGCCATTTTTCTTCGACGTGACATACGCGACGAGCATCATCGATAGTCCCATCAGGATACCAGGAGCAAAGCCGCCAACAAACAGTTCCCCGATGGAGACACCGGCGACCACGCCGTAGACGACCATGGTTATGGAGGGTGGTATGACGATGCCTACCGTGCCCGCTGCCGCCACTGTCGCGGCGGCGAAGTCGCGCTTGTAGCCTTTCTTTTCCATCTCGTCGATCATCGTCGTGCCTATGGCCGCGGTCGTGGCAGCAGACGACCCTGATATTGCAGCAAAAAACATGCCAGCGACGCAGACGACCTGCGCCAGGCCACCCCAGAGCGACCCGACGAGCGACTGGGAAAAGCTGACGAGACGCTTCGTGACGCCGCCGGCGGACATGAAGGAACCCGCAAGCATGAAGAACGGTACCGCCATGAACGAGAACGAATCGATACCTGTATAGAGGATCTGTGGAATCATCACGAGTGGCGCCTGCATATGCGCTACGAGTACGTAGGCTACAGACAGGCACAGTGAAAACGCCACTGGTACCCCGAGTATCGTAAGAACCAGGAATAAGCCAACGAATATGAATGACATACTACGCCCCCGTCCTGGTGGGCTTGCCATGATCAAGCACCCTGCGCACGAACGCGAACGTATCATTGAGCGTGTACAGCACCATGAGGATGGAGCTCAGGGGAATTACCGCGTAGATAATACCCATGGGGATACCCATACCCGGAGACGTCTGGAACATCATCATCCGGGTCATCTTGAAACCCTGGGTGAGCAGGATAAGGATTATCGTGTAGCTGCACAGCTTGATTATCAACTCAAGGACGAGACCCGCCGCGCTACCTTTGAGCTTGTTGGGCAAAAACTCTACGGCGAGGTGACCGTTTTCTCCCATTATGAGCGCTGATCCGAGGAACACCGACCAGACGAACAGGAAGCGTGACAGTTCCTCGGCCCAGTCGAAAGTAAACGAAAAAACATATCGGCTTATAACCGAGAAAAAGGTTACCGCCAGCATGATGGACATAGCCGCCACCGAAAACCAGTAGAGAACGGTGCGAAGCTTTGTAAGCACTGCGTTCATCGACGCCTCCTGTAAGCAATGAGGTACGCGCGCGAGTGGAGGCTGGCTTCACGCCAGAGCCTCCACGTAGTATCGTGATGGTTACTTTGTGCGCAGGGAGTCTATTTTCTTGAGATTGTCCCGGCCTACGGAATCGGCGAACATTTCGATGACCTTCGCGGTAGCGTCCTGGAACGGCTTTCGATCCACGTCTATCACCTTCATTTTGCCCGTGGCTTTGATCTTGTCCCACAACTCCTCGTCGGAAGCCGTGGACAATTCGCGCTGCCAGGCTATGGCTTCGGCGGCGGAATCAAGTATCACCTTCTGCACGGCCGCGGGCAGGGAGTTCCACTTGGCCAGTGATATGAGCACGGGCTCAGGAGCGTAGGCGTGGGCGGTGCGGGACGCGTACTTCTGCACTTCGTAGTAGCGCTGCGTGTAGATGTGCGCTGAGGGGTTTTCCTGTCCGTCAACGGTTCCGGACTGCATGGCAGAATACAGCTCGTCCATGCTCATCGGCGTCGGGGAAGCTCCCATCGCCTTCATCATCTCGATGAATATCTTGCTCGTCTGTACGCGTATTTTCAGGCCGTTCATATCAGCCGGCGTCCGTATTTCCCTGGTGTTGTTGGTCATGTGGCGAATGCCATTTTCCATGTACCCGAGCAGTTTTATTCCCTTGGGTTCGAGCGCCTTGCCTATGTCCATGCCCACCGAGTCGAGACTGCGGAACGCGTGTGCCCTGTCGTCGAACAGGAAAGGCAGGTCAAAGATGCCCATCTGCGGCTGGAACTGCGTGAGCGCGGCGGTTCCAACGAGAGCCATATCAATTGTGCCGTACACCAGGCCCTCGATTAGCGTC
>JAFGUM010000111.1 GCA_016938515.1 Spirochaetales bacterium
ATAGTATACGCTGTCGTGGTAAAACCTGCCAGACGAGAAGGACGCGGCAATGCGCGTAAAAGTAATCATTTTGCACTTAGGTACAATGTTGGCTCTGAATAACTGGGGGTACTAGTACTGGGCATAGATATTAATAACCATGTGAACTGGCTGCACACTTCTGTCTGCGCCGGGTTTGCGCTGTAGTTGTGCTGCTTAGTACAGCTCCCTGGCTTCGTAGCGGCGCCACAGGTCGCGGGCGAGCGCTTCCGATTCTTCCTGGTCGCCCAGGCCCCAGCGGCGGAAGTACGAGCGCGCGTTGACGATGTCCCGCGTCAGCATGGCTTCGCCCTGGGAGTGGTAGCGCGCGTCTACGGCCTGCGGAAAGTCTATGATGACAACGCGCCCGTCATGGAAGAGTGTGTTGTACGCTGACAGGTCGCCGTGGATCGTATCGACGGCGAGCATGCGCTCCACGGCCATCATCAGTTCATCGTGGGCGATCGCGGCTCTGTCCCTGTCGAGGGATACGTCCTTGAGCCGAGGCGCGGGGTCTGTGCCGTCGCCGATGAAGGCCATGGCCAGCGACGAGCCGGTGCGAGCGAGCGGCCTGGGCACGGGGAGGCCGAGACCGTGCAGCAGCCCGAGCGTGCCGTACTCGACCTCCACCCAGTACCCCTGCATGCTCGACGGGTCTGACAGCGTGTGCAGCAGGTCGCGGCGCTTGAGTATGGTGTGCTCCAGGCGGCCGTCCAGGTAGGTGCCCATGGCGCGGAAGCTACGCCGCTCGATGTCCTTGTACACCTTGATGGCGACAAATGGCAGCCCGGTGGACGGGTGGCCCTCGCACAGGTGTACGGTGGCTTCCTTGCCGCTCTTCAGCGTCGTGATGTACTCACCGATGATGGCTTCACCGTGGTAGTAGTCTATCAGTTCATCGTTCAGGGCTGTCTCCGTTTCGCGCTGCGCACGCGCGTGTTGTATCGGGCGTATTCTGACGCTTCGGAGCGGTTGCCGAAAGGGAAAGATCAGATTTATTGCCACTGTTTTTATGCAGCATCCCATTCGTGATATACTCGGCCTTACACGCTACCCCAGAGCAAGGAGCATAGCCATGATCGATTCCAGACTAGAGAAACTCGCTTCTATACTCGTCAACTACTCTGTTGCCGTGCAACCCGGAGAAAACGTTTTGGTGCAGGATACCGGCATAGAGCCTGAGTTCGACAAGGCCCTCGTCAAGGCCATCCACGAGGCCGGCGGCAGGGCCTTCGTGACGCTGCGCGACAAGGCCCTCGACCGGGCCCTTCTCAGAGACGCTCCGGCGGAGCAGGTGGAGCTGCAAGCCGCGCTGGAGCAGGCGCGGATGCGGGAGATGGACTGCTACATCGGCTTTACCGCCTGGCGCAACCTGTCCGCCTGGTCCGACCTGGAAGCGCGGGAACTCGATCTGTATACCAGGAACATCTGGAAAAAAGTGCATATAGAAGCGCGACTACCCGGCACGCGCTGGGTGGTGCTGCGCTACCCGAGCCCGGCGATGGCGCAGATGGCGTCGATGAGCGAGGAAGCCTTTGAGAACTTCTATTTTAACGTGTGTACGATGGACTATGCGCGCATGTCAAAGGCGATGGACCCGCTGGTGGACTACCTGGCCAAAACCGACTCGGTGCGGATCGTAAGCCCCGGCACCGATCTGTCGTTTTCAATCAAAGGGCTGCCTCCGATAAAGTGCGACGGCACGATGAACATTCCCGACGGCGAGGTGTACACTGCGCCGGTTCGTGACTCGGTGAACGGCGTCATTTCGTACAACACCCCGAGCGAGCACGACGGCTTTACCTTCGAGAACATCCGCTTCGAGTTTGAAAATGGCAAGATAGTCAAGGCGACGAGCAACGACGACCAGAGGATAAACCGGGTGCTCGACGTTGACGAAGGCGCCCGCTACGTAGGCGAGTTCGCGTTCGGCGTCAATCCGTACATTACCCGCGCGATGAAAGAAACGCTGTTCGACGAGAAGATTTCCGGCTCGATACACTTCACGCCCGGCAACTCCTACGACGACTGCTTCAACGGCAATCGCTCGGCCCTGCACTGGGACCTCGTCCTGATCCAGACGCCGGAAGCGGGCGGCGGCGAGATATGGCTGGACGGGAAGCTCGTGCGCAAGGA
>JAFGUM010000584.1 GCA_016938515.1 Spirochaetales bacterium
GATCCTGAAAAAAGCATTGGTAAGGAAGCTCATCGGTACTGCAGGCAAGACATAAGTATTCATAAGAGTAAAAATTCCGCTGTATATAAGCCAACGCAGTACGGTAAAAGACTTATACTGATAACGACCAGGTTGTACGCCCCAGGAAAGAAACCTGATAGCTAGACCTAAAACGAGTATTGCAGAAGCAAAAAACAGGAACAACGAGCCCCCAAGCACCATGGCAAACGCAAGCCATCGCCCCTGTTGTGTCAGCGACCCCACGCCCCACCGGACAAGCATAGCCGATGGTGTCATTGCCATCCCCACGAGCATCGCGTAAAGCGCGTACAGAACGAGAGTCAGTATAACCTGCACGAGGGCAGAGCCGGCTATCAACTGGATAATTCTCATGACGATATCCTTGCTTTGCTGTTGTGCTACGCCAAGGCTATTGTACAGCATGTAATGCATACGTGCGAATTAACCATCTCTGGTTCTTCAAACTAGCTTCAGATTACCGGTGTATACAGCCGGGTATAATCGATCATCATTCCCCAATCGAATCGTGCACGTTACGAGCTATCGTTGCCTGCGCCTTAAACAAGCCAGCCCGTCCGCTTCACCGGACGGGTGCGTCGCGGATGACGATCCGGTGCAGCGCAGCGAGCGCTACAACCCAGGCAGCGCGGCATGGATGCCGCGCCGCGCACGGACGCGCGGCTACAACCCAACCCGTCCGCTTCACCGGACGGGTGCGTCGCGTATGACGATCCGGCGCAGCGCAGCGAGCCGGTACGTCATGGATGACGAGTCAGGGACGACTGGTGGCGAGGTCTTTGAGCAGGGTCGGGTCGTCCGGCACACGTCGGAGCGCTTCTTCGATCACGGCACGGGCGCGCGCGTAGTCCCGCGCGTTGTAGTAGCCGGCGAAGCGGTTGTGCGCGCCGACGACGAAGTTGTGCAGAACCATCTGGTGTAGCTCCCTGATCTTGGGGTGTGAAGCAGCGAGCGCGAGAACATGCTGCGCGACGCTGAGGCACCCTGACATGTCTCCGCGCTTGCTGAGCTCCGCGCAGACGTTTGATGCCGTATCGGCCAGGAACGAGTACGAATCCGCTCCCGGAAAACCCGTAGCCCTGTCAACGGCCAGGCGCAGCGCTTCGAGTAGCCTCCCGCTGTCCGTCATTTCCACCGCTCTGTTGTGCAGGATGAGTCCCACCAGGTCTTTTTCCGTGATGGTCTTGCGGCGGGCGTAGTCACCGGGGGGTACGTAGGAAAACTGTGTGGTCTTGGTAAACGAGCTCGTAAAGCGCTTGCTCGTGCCGGGATCAAAGCCGAAGGGGTTGGTCGTCTCCACGTCGATATCGCGCCCCGCGACCGTAAGCACGCAGAAGGCGTGATCGGGGGTCTGGACGCCCTTCATCGGCAGCACGAATACCCTGGCCGCGAGGAGGTAAACGACGGCTGAGGAAACGCAGTTGAAGTATCCCGTATCTATGACGCCGTCTACGGTGGTCGCGTCTGCTTTGTATTTTTTGAAGAGCGTACGGTGCAGGTATGGCAGTATCGATTCTGCCCGCAAAGCGGGATCCTGGATTCTCTCTGATTTGACGCGCAGGGCTTCGAAGGTTGTACGCAACTTGCCTATGTAGTATTCCATGCGCTCTGGCGGGACGCCCGACGCGATGAGTCCGGCGTCGGCGAGGTTTCTCGTCGGCATTGGCTCGGGTATGGTGCCAATTTCCACAAAGCGCGGATCAGGCTTGAAGAACGCCGCCCAGGCTTCAGGGTTCCGGGGATAGTCTGCCGTTCCGCTCACCTGGCCAGAAGCAGCCGACGTAATGAACGCCGCGACGGCGAGGAGGCATGCGACACGGGTATTGATGCGCTTCATGCATGGAAGTATAGCCCGGCAACGAACGCGGCACAACGGAACATAGTTGCCGGTCTTCTATGCATTGGCGGACGCTGTGTCCCTTGGCTTCCCCCCGGGACTCTTGACTGTCTCAAGAAGTCTCTTTAAAAGTGGAGCTGGCCTGTCGCTGAACCGATTCCCCTGGTCAAGCCGTATCGTGTACAGCGGATATCCTGAATCATAGCAAGGTGCACCATGGAATCGATAGGCATCATATCCGACATTCACGGTAATAGTACCGCGTTGACAGAAGTCCTTGCCTCCCTGAAAGAACACGCCGTGATCAGGATAATCTGCCTGGGCGACCTGGTCGGCAAGGGCCCTCAGTCCGCGCTTGCGATAGAACTATGCCGGGAGCACTGTGACGTCGTGGTGAAGGGGAACTGGGATGACTTCATCCTGAAAAACCATGAAGACGACGAATTGCAGTGGCATTACGACCAGCTGAACCAGGAGCAAATTCGGTACCTGGGTACTCTGCCCGAGTCATACGAGTTTAGCTTCGGGAATAAGAATATACGACTTTTTCATTCCTCATCTCGCGGTATCTACAATAGGGTTCACATGCACGACTCGTACGAGAACCATGCCTACATGTTCGAGAACACCGATTTTACCGGAAACAGGATACGACCGGATGTCGTTGGTTACGGCGATATACACGGCGCCCTCATTAAGTATTTCAACGGGCGGATACTGTTCAACACGGGAAGCGTCGGCAATCCACTCGATATCAACCAGGCTTCGTATGTCATCATTGAGGAGAATGAGAAATACGACCAGAAGTCACTGGATTTCATTTTCAAGAGGGTGCTGTACGACGTAGAGAAAGAGCTGGATATTGCCAGGCGCATGCGAATGCCGAAATACGGGGAATACGAGAAAGAACTGAAGACCGCCGTGTACAGGCACAGGAAGCAGTAAACGATAGCGCCGTATCAGGATGCGCCGTACATATCCGCGCCGTGAACTGGCGGCTATCGAATGATGAGTTGTCTTCCAGCGCTGATATTTGCTACAACTAAGCCTCCGGAGGAACATCCATGAGTGAACCCTGCCCCTGCGGCTCAGGCCGAGCCTAC
>JAFGUM010000585.1 GCA_016938515.1 Spirochaetales bacterium
TATCGTTATTCTTGTAGTCGCAGCCGATGACGGTGTCATGCCCCAGACTCTCGAGGCGATAGATCACGCCAAGGCAGCCAAAGTACCTATTATAGTCGCTGTCAACAAGATTGACCTTCCCGAGGCTAACCCGGATCGGGTCAAGACCCAGCTTTCCGAACTACAACTGATACCGGAAGACTGGGGTGGCCAGACTATGTTCTGCGAAATTTCTGCGTTGCAGAAAAAAGGTATAGATGAGCTTCTGGATGGCATATTGCTAACCGCTGAAGTTCTGGAACTCAATTCCAACTACGATTGCCGCGCCGAGGGCAAGGTAATCGAGTCCCGCATTGATCACGGACGAGGCATCGTATCTACCGTCATCATCGAGCGCGGTACGCTGCACGTGGGCGACAGCTTCGTGGCTGGCGTCTATCCGGGCAAGGTGCGCGCGATGTTTGACGACCAGGGTCGTAAGATAGACGCGGCGACCCCGTCTACGCCACTCGAGGTTATAGGTTTTGAGGGCGTGCCCGACGCGGGCGACCCCTTTGAGGCGGTAGACGACGAAAAAATTGCCAGATCGTTCTCAACCAAGCGACAGGAGCTCAAGAGATCAGAAGAAGCCAAGACCATCAAGAAGGTTACGCTCGACAATCTCTACGACACCATCAATGACGGCGCCGTCCAGGAGCTCAAGGTGCTCATCAAGGGAGATGTGCACGGCTCTGTAGAAGCCCTCAAGGCATCGCTTGAGAAACTGTCTACCAAGGAAGTACGGCTCGTGGCGATCCGTGCGGCGGCTGGTGCCATCAACGAGAGTGATATAGACCTTGCAAGCGCTTCTTCAGCCATAATAATAGGCTTTAACGTACGGCCGACCCCCAAAGCCAAAATACTCGCCGACCAGGAAAAAGTCGAAATACGCAAGTACAACGTCATTTACAAGGCGGTGGAGGAAATCCAGCAGGCGATGGAGGGAATGCTCGCGCCGGAGATCAAGGAAGAGGATATAGCAGAGGCGGAAGTCCGCGAGGTCTTCAAGGTGCCGAAAATTGGCGCCATCGCTGGTTGCTACGTACTCAGCGGTCTCGTCAAGCGCTCTGGCAGCGTCAGGATTATACGCGAAGGCGTTGAATTGCACTCTGGAAAGATTTCCTCGCTTAAACGCTTCAAGGATGATGCCAAAGAAGTTGCAGCCGGTTACGAGTGCGGTATTGGCCTTGCCGACTGGACAGACGTCAAGGTTGGCGACATTCTCGAGATTTTCGAGTTCGTCCAGGTAAGCAGGAAGTTGAGCGATTCGGGCAATGGACGAAATAAGGCGTAAGCGCGTCGAAGAGACGTTGAAGCTGGAAGTATCAGCGCTGATAATGCGCGGTGAAGTCAAGGATTCCAGGGTTGACACGTTTCTGTCAATAACGCGCGCGGAAGTCGCGCGGGATGGGTCGCACGCGAAGCTGTACGTTTCTACGTTTCGGGAAGGCGATGCCCTTGAGCAGGGTGTCGCCGGCCTCAACAGCGCCGCCGGTTTTATACAGTCGGGGGTCGCGAAACGCTTGCGTCTTCGCCTAACCCCACGGCTGGTGTTCCTACCCGATACAGGCATCAAAGAAGGCTTCGAACTAGGCGAAAAAATCAAGGAACTGTTTACGTGAGCGAAAGCGATTCTGCGACGCCCAGCGGATTTGCTATTCTGGACAAGCCGGTAGGCATCACGTCTTATTCATTCTTGTCGTCAATGGGACGTCGGCTCGGGGACATAGTCAAATCTGGCCACGCGGGTACGCTTGACTCTTTTGCAAGCGGTGTTCTGGTCTGTCTCTTCGGGCGCTATACGAGGCTGTCCAACTATTTCATGGGTACGGGCAAGGGCTATGAAGCGCTGATCAAGTTTGGCGAAGAAACCGACACGTTGGATCCAGAAGGTGCGGTAGTAGCAACCGCACCGGTGCCCGATCTACGGGCTGTCGAAGCCGCTTTGCCCTCATTTAGAGGAAACATCCTGCAAGTTCCACCCGTATATTCTGCGGTTCACGTCGGGGGTGAACGAGCGTACCAGAGGGCGCGTAAAGGACAGGACGTACCGCTGGTTGCAAGACCGGTAACAATAAACGAGCTGGAACTACTATCCTACGAAGCCGGACTGGCTCGAATCAGGATTGCGTGCTCCAAGGGTACGTACATCCGTTCGCTTGCCAGGGATATAGCCACGAGCTGTGGCAGCCGTGGTCGTCTGCAAGAGTTGCGCAGGACCTTTTCTGGGCCGTTTCGAGTTGAAGACGCGGTACAGCCAGATGATTTCAGCGCTGTGTCCGTACGTTCCCTGGGGATGTCAGACGTTGCGGGCATGGGACTGGGAGCGGTGTGCCTGGAAGCTAAGGAAACCAGCGCTTTTTCCAACGGATTACCGCTTTTCAGGCTCGAGACGTTTTTATCAATGGATGGGCCTTCGCCACAAGCGGTGTTCGACGGCAACGGCTCCCTTCTCGGCATCGTGTCTCGAAACGAGGGTGCATGGCACTATGAGTTTGTGCTCGGGATGCGCAAGTGAGAATACTCGAGTGGTCTGGCGTGCAAGGCGGTAGCACCGATCCGTTACCCCCCGCCGCCGCGACCATTGGTGTGTTCGACGGTTTGCACCTGGGGCATCAAGCCCTGGTTTCCCGCGTGGTTGCGAAGGCTCCTCAACTTACTCCCATGGCGGTTACATTCAGGGAAAATCCTAAAAAAACAACACGGCCGCAGCGTTACGCGGGTGACATTTTTTCATTGGAACAGAAGCTTTCAGTGCTGGAAGAAGCCGGTGTGGAGCTGTGCGTGCTGATTGACTTTTCCGGGAATTTCAGTAAACTGACCGGGAAAGAATTCGTTTCGAGCCTCGTACAGTATTTCGGCGTTCGTTACTTCGTCGTAGGCAGTGACTTCAAGTGCGGCCATAGGCTATCCAGCGACGCTGTGGCCGTCAAGGTCATAGCGGGTGTTCTGGGTTCCGAAACGGAGATAGTCGAGCCGGTCACGGTTGAAGGTGATAAGGTCAGCTCGAGCAGGATACGCTCGGCCATAGCAAACGGCAGAACGGACCAGGCACTCGCCATGCTCGGTCGCCCCTACACGCTGGATCTGCGACGTATCGGAACGGTCTTGAAAGACGCTACTGTGGGCGTATCGCTCAGGGGAAAAGGGATCGTCGAACCTGCTCCCGGAACCTACGAAGCTACAGTGGTGAGCATCGCGGGGCAACTACCCGTAGAAGCCAGAGTCAGTGCCGATGGAACGCTGAGCTGGTCTCGTACTAGTGATGTTTTGGACGTGGAACCCGCGTTCCTGGCCTTCGGCCCTAAGATCGCGTGAAACAGAGAACAAGGAGTTTTAAGACATGGCAGTGACGAAAGAAGATAAGGCCAGGGTTGTCAAGGATTTTGGAGCCACCGAAAAAGATACCGGTTCCACTGAAGTGCAGATTGCCCTGCTGACCGAGCGAATCGTCCAGCTCACCGAGCATTTCAAGGTACACAAGAAGGATACCAACTCGCGACGTGGTTTGTTGATACTCGTCGGTCAGCGCAGAAGGTTGCTCAAATACCTGCAGCGCACCGACCTCGCTAAATACCGGGAGCTTCTAGAAAAGCTCAATATCCGCAAGTAACTAGTCCGCGTCGAGCCCGAACTCGTGTTCGGGCTCTTTTCTACACAGGGCTGTTCACCAGCCCCACGGAGACATACGTTCAATGGCACATATTAGCACCTACAAAATCAATGGCGAGGACATGATCCTTGAAACCGGTCGCATGGCTAAGCAAGCCAACGGAGCGGTGTTCGCGAAATTCGGCGGTTCTGCCGTAATCGCTACCGCATGCTGTTCAGACAAGGTTACCGAGGGGCTCGATTTTGTCCCGCTTACCGTTGAGTACAATGAAAAATACTATTCTGCCGGCAAGATTCCCGGGGGATTCATAAAGAGGGAAGCCCGTCCCAAGGATCGTGAGATACTGGTTTCACGCCTGATAGACCGTCCCATGCGACCTCTGTTTGACAAGGCATTCGGCAGGGAGATACAGGTTGTTCCAACTACCATATCAGCAGATTTGGTCAATCCTCCTGACATTCTTGGCATCAATGCGGCGAGCGCCGCCGTACATATCAGCGATATTCCGTTTGACGGACCAATCGCGGCTGTGCGCGTGTGCTACGTTGATGGTGCCTACGTCATCAACCCTACGTACGAACAGATAGCCAAATCTTCGCTGGAAATTGTCGTTGCCGGAACCAATGAAGGCATCACGATGGTTGAAGGTGGCGCGGACGAAGTCAGCGAAGAGCTGATGATCGGTGCCATCGAGGCGGCTCGCAAGCCAATAGTGGACATATGCGATGTTATACGCTCCATGCGCGATGCTATCGGAAAACCCAAATTACCGTTGGCGCCGCTCAAAGCAGAGCTACTGCGCAAGACGGAAATTGAAGCGTTTGCAAGAGAACGCATAGGCAAAGCCATCTTTACGAAGGTGAAGCACGAACGCTACGCCGCTGTTTCGGCAGCGATAGATGAAACCCGCAAGGCGTTCTCCGACGTAGTGGAAACTGACGAAATTCAGCAAAAGCTGTTCTCCGCCTTGATGGAAGATATTCAGTATAACCTTCTTCGCTCGGGCATCCTTGATCGCGGGCAGCGCGTTGATGGCCGCGGCACAGAAGATATCCGCCCGATTACGTGCGAGGTAGGAGTGCTGGCCAGACCGCACGGTTCGGCACTGTTTACCCGTGGAGAGACCCAGGCTCTGGCCACGACCACGCTCGGGACGACATTTGACGAGCAGGTACTCGACGATATAGAAGGTGACCGCCGCGAACGCTTCATGCTGCACTATAATTTCCCGCCGTTCTCGGTGGGCGAAGTGGGCAGGCTTGGAACGGGTAGGCGTGAAATTGGACACGGGCACCTTGCCAGACGCGCGCTTGAGCGCGTTCTTCCCAGCAAGGAGCGGTTCCCGTACACCATCCGCGTCGTATCTGAAATCCTCGAGTCCAACGGCTCGTCGTCGATGGCGTCAGTCTGTGGCGGTACCTTGTCCATGCTCGCCGCTGGTGTACCGGTCAAGGCTCCGGTCGCGGGTATAGCGATGGGTCTTATCACTGATGGTGATCGATACGCGGTTCTTTCCGACATACTCGGTGATGAAGACCATCTCGGTGACATGGACTTCAAGGTTGCCGGTACTGAATCCGGCATAACCGCGTTCCAGATGGATATCAAAATAGCAAAAGTATCCACTGAGATCCTCACCAAGGCTCTTGAGCAGGCGCGCCGGGGCAGGTTGCATATCCTGTCCATAATGAACCAGACCATAGCCGTGCCCGCGGCCGAGATTTCAGAGTACGCGCCAAAAATCCTTACCGTGAAGATAGACGTTGATAAAATTGGCGCTATCATCGGGCCGGGTGGCAAGAACATCAAGGCACTGTGCGAGCAGTATGGTGTCAAGATAAACGTAGACGACGATGGGTCTGTAACCATCTTTGGCGCGAACCAGAAAGCGTCTCTGGAAGCCAAAGCAGCCGTACTTGGGATAGCACAAGATCCGGAAGTCGGCATCGTCTACCAGGGTACCGTAAAACGGGTAATGGACTTTGGAGCCTTTGTTGAGATACTCCCTGGCAAGGAAGGCCTTGTACACATTTCACGGTTGTCCCGCACCAGGATAAACGCCGCCAGCGACGTGGTCAAAGAAGGCCAGGTAATACCGGTAAGGCTCCTTGAGGTGGACAAGCTTGGCCGCCTTAATCTGTCCTATATCGACGCTTTGGACGACGCGGACCAGAAGAAGTAGACTAGTCGAGGCCAGTCCCGATTCGCATGGAAAAGGCCGGCCGCGAGGGCGGCCTTTTTCGTCTGTATCTGGGGCAGGCTCTGTACCTGAAAGTAGCGCTCACAAGGAAGTCCGATGCCCACTCTACATAGTATATTCAGATATACGCTTGATACATTCGCTGAGCTGATGGTAGATCCAATGCCTCGATCGTCGGGTGTAGCCGTGGGCTTGTGGTTTCCTGTTGGCTCGGCGTACGAGCGTAATAACGAACGCGGCTTGTCGCACTTCGTGGAGCACATGGTGTTCAAAGGCGCGGGTGATAGAAGCGCCGAGGAACTGTCACGGGCTATAGACCGGGTTGGCGGGTATCTGAACGCGTTTACCGAGAGGGAAACCGTGTGCCTGCACTGCCTCGTGCCGGCTGAGAACGCGGATCTCGCGATTGGTGTGCTGCTCGATATGACCTACAGACCGCACTTTGCAGTTAATGAATTCGAGCGTGAAAAAGACGTAATCGTCAATGAGATCATGGCCGCAGAAGATGATCTGGAAGAAGCGGCCCAGGACGAATTTTTTGCCATGGCTTACGATGGTCATCCAGCGGCCAGACGTATTGCGGGAAGCGTACATGATGTGCGAAACGCTGGATTCGATGATCTAGGATCTTTCCACGATGAGCGATTTAGACA
>JAFGUM010000112.1 GCA_016938515.1 Spirochaetales bacterium
AACTTCCTGGTTTTCCGCGTCAGGAACTCAGGCTACGGCATTCCAGACAGCAAGATAGTGGAGATGTACGAAACCATGCGCGGTGGCGGCGATCACCCGAGCGTGGGTATCAGAAACGTATACCAGAGGCTCAAGCTCTACTACGGCGAGCGCGCCGACATTACCATAGAGAGCGTGCAGGACGAGGAGACTACCGTGTCGCTGTTCATTCCAATCGAGTGCACCCCCGGCGAGGACGACGTGTGAACGCGCCTCGGCCCTCTGCCCCCCATCTACGGTGGTGGTTGATATTGTCAGCGCACATGGCGCTTATTACGTTGCTCATGGCGGGCTCCCTGTCGCTATTCTCGTGTAGCGCGAAAGAATCGAGGATGAGCCTGTTCCTGTACAACGAGGCTGATCCGTACATCAGGGAGTTTGCCAAGCAGATTCTGGCGGCATCGCCGCAAGACGCGATGCCCAGAAAATTCGACGCCGGTAATTCGCAGCTCATCCAGAATGAGCAGATAGAGGCGGAGCTGACTCGAAACCCCGCGTCACAACGACCCGCGCTGATGATGATCAACCCGGTTGACAGGCTTGGCGCGTACGCGCTCATCCAGCGGCTTAAAGGCGACGACATACCGGTAATATTTTTTAACAGAGAGCCGCTGGCGGAAGACATGGGGCTCTGGGACAAGACGTTTTATGTAGGCGCCAGAGCCGAGCAGTCGGGGCAGTTGCAGGCCCAGTTGGTCATGGAGCTGTTCGGCGGCTCGCCAGATAAGCTCAACGAGTACGACCGCAACGGCGATGGCGTTATCCAGAGCATCATTCTCAAGGGGGAGCAGGGACACCAGGACGCCGAGATCCGCACGAGGGAAGTGCTGCGCAGTTTCGAGGACGCGGGCTTTCGAGTGGAGGTACTCGCACTGGAAATAGCCAACTGGAACCGCGATGAAGCCTACGGTACGATGGGCAACCTGCTGCGCGACTACAGGCACCGCGTCGAGCTGATAGTCTCCAACAACGACGCGATGGCCCTGGGCGCCATAAGCCGGATGCGACAGGAAGGCCTGTACAGGGATACCAACGGCAATGGCCGCATAGACCGGAACGACTCTGGCTGGATTCCCGTGGTGGGTATAGACGGGCTCAGGGAAGCCGAAGAATCGATAGCCGAGGGCTACCTGTACGGTACCGTCAAAAATGACTCTCAGAGCATGGCCACCGCGATGGTCGAGCTGGCGGGCGTGCTACTGGGCACCATCGATCCAGCTACCCTGTCGTACGCGCTAACCGATGGCAGGTATATCTGGATAGACTACCGACCCTTTGTGTCGGAACGATGAGCCCAGTGTGAGGAATATGACAAAATTTCAATCGATTTTTCGATTGTCACCTACTGGATACGCCCCTATCGTACGTATAAGACGGAATATCCCAGGATATTCCACAGACGTTAAGGAGTGCACTATGAAACGACGAATCGGCATTATCGTGCTCGCCGTCCTTCTGGCAGTATCGGTAGCCAGCGTTTCCGCCATGGGCGGAAAAGACGGTGGACAGATCGTTATCGGCGCGAACATCTACAGTTTCGCCGACAACTTCATGAACGGCGTTATGAAGCCCGAGCTCGAGCGCTACGCGGCAGAGCTTGGCGCCAAGATCGAGATCGTAGATTCCGAGGGCCAGCAGGCCAAGCTCAACGATCAGGTAGACGTGTTCATCAGCAAGAAGGTCAGCGTTCTGGCGATCAACCTCGTTGACCCGGCCGCTGCCAAAACCATCATCAACAAGGCGAAAGCCGCCAACATTCCGCTCGTGCTGTTCAACAAGGAAGCCACCGAAGCCGGCGCCATGGCTTCGTACGACAAGGCGTGGTACGTTGGCACCAACTCAGCCGAGTCCGGCATCATCCAGGGCCAGATGATGGTAGCCGACTGGAAAGCCAACCCCGCCTGGGACCTGAACAAAGACGGCGTGGTTCAGTACGTGCTACTCAAGGGCGAGCCCGGACACCCCGACGCCGAAGCCCGCACCAAGGAATCGGTCAAGGCCTTCGTCGACGCCGGCATCAAGGTTCAGCAGCTCGCTCTCGAAGCCGATCCCAACTGGTCTACCCAGCACGGCAACGACAAGATGGCAGCCTGGCTCACCTCCAGCTTCGGCAAGGACATTGAGCTCGTCATCTGCAACAACGACGGTATGGCTTTTGGCGCGATCAACGCCCTCAAGGCCGCTGGCGTAAAGCTCCCGCTCTATGGCGTGGACGCTCTTGACCAGGCCCTGACGCACATCGCCGACGGCGAGATGAACGGCACCGTACTCAACGACGGCGTCAACCAGTCCCGCGCTACCATCGACCTGGCCGTCCGGGCCGCGATGGGCAAGCCGGTTACCGAAGGCACCTCCTGGGTGCTCTCCACCGACGGCACCAAGGCTGTTCGCGTAGCGTACCTCCCTGTTACGCCCAAGAACTACCAGGAATTCCGCACCAAGAAATAAGCGGCATTCGTACCAGATGAGGGTCGCGGAAGGGTACACCCCTTCCGCGACGATTTTCGTATATAAGGGGGTACTGCCTGTGGCAGATATTCTGCTGAGCATCAAGGGCGTGTGCAAGTCGTTTTCCGGGGTTCAGGTGCTCAAGGACGTGCATCTCGAAGTGCGCGCTGGAACGGTGCACTCGTTGATGGGAGAAAACGGCGCCGGTAAATCCACCCTGATGAAGTGTCTGTTCGGCATCTACAGACAGGATGGGGGAGAATTCTTCCTGGATGGCAAGCCGTTCAATTTTACCGACCCCAAGCACGCGCTTGAAAACGGCGTCTCGATGGTTCACCAGGAACTGAACCAGGTAACGCAACGAAGCATTGCCGACAACGTCTGGCTCGGCCGTTACCCTAAAAAGGGACTCTTCATAGACGAAAAAAAGATGCGCGCTGATACACTCGAACTGTTCAAGAGAATAGACATCCACCTCGATCCCGATACGCCGTTGCACAGGCTGTCGGTTTCACAGCGCCAGATGGTAGAGATAGCAAAAGCCATTTCGTACGATGCCAAGATAATAGTGCTTGACGAACCAACCTCATCGCTCACCGACAACGAGGTAGAAACACTCTTCCGCATCATTGGCGTTCTCAAGACGCAGGGAGTAGGAGTTATCTATATTTCGCATAAGATGGATGAAATTTTCCGGATATCCGACTACGTAACCGTACTTCGCGACGGCACCTACATCGGAACCGAAAGCATACAGAACCTGAGTATGGAAAAAGTCGTCAATATGATGGTAGGCCGCGATCTGGAAGACCGGTTCCCGCCCAAAACCAACGTACCCGGAGCGGTACACATGACGGTTCGGGGGGTAACGACGAAGTATCCGCCTATCGTCCACGATATCAATTTTGAACTGCGCCGTGGAGAGATACTCGGCATCGCGGGGCTGGTAGGCGCGGGTCGCACAGAACTGATGGAATCGCTGTTCGGAGTCAGGACGCTCGCTTCTGGTGAGGTGCTCATAGACGGCAAGCCCATCCACAACAAGAACCCCAACAAAGCCATCGGCAACCATTTCGCGTACCTCACTGAAGAGCGCCGCGAAACCGGCATCTACCCTATGGCTGATATTACGTTTAATTCGACTATAGCCAACATCGAGGCGTACAAGAACAGGCTCGGCTTCCTGGTTGATGCCAAGCTCGAGAAGGATGCAGACACCCAGATCAAGGCGATGCGCATCAAGACCCCGAGCAAACGCGAGCTCATACGCTCGCTCAGCGGCGGCAATCAGCAAAAGGTGATCATCGGTCGCTGGCTGCTCACCAACCCCGATATCCTCCTTCTGGATGAACCGACGCGCGGCATAGACGTAGGCGCCAAGTACGAGATTTACCAGCTAATAATCAACCTGGCCAAGAGCGGTAAATCGGTGATAGTCGTATCATCGGAAATGCCGGAACTCATAGGCATAACCAACAGGATACTCGTGATGAGCAACGGCTACATGGCGGGCATCGTTGACACTGAGACGACCAGCCAGACGGAAATATTCCATCTGGCCATGAAATACCTCAACAACTCCAGGGAGGCCGAAGTATGACCGGTAGCCGCATCCGCCTGCCGAAGACGAAAGAACAATGGAAAGACCTGCTCATAAAAAACGCCATTGTAATCGTCATATTGCTCATTATCCTGTTCATCATCATTCGAGAACCCGCTTTCCTTTCGGGTAGCGTACTGCGAAACATCCTTACACAGAGCGCCGTTAGACTCATCCTGGCTTTTGGTGTAGGTGGCATTATCATCCTGCAGGGCACGGACCTGTCGCTAGGCCGGTCTGTGGGCTTTGCGGCGGTTATCGCCGGCTCCATGCTGCAGCGGGCTGACTACGCGTCACGCTTCTACCCGGAGATGGAAGCGCTCCCGCTGTTCGTGCCGCTGCTCGCGGCCATCGTGGTAAGCGCGTTCTTCAGCGCCATCAACGGCTGGGTAGTGGCCAAGTTCAAGATACACCCCTTCCTGGCCACGCTTGGCATGATGATAACCCTGTACGGCATCCTGTCGATATACTTCGCCTCGGGCGCTCCTGGCCCGCAGCCGATAGGCGGATTTGACACACGCTACACCGAGTTCGTGATAGGGGTAACGCTTGGTATACCAAACCTGGTCATCTACGCGGCACTGGTGAGCGTTGTCGTGTGGGTACTCTGGAATAAAACCACCTTTGGCAAGAATCTGTACGCCGTGGGAGGCAATCCGGAGGCGGCCAAGGTATCGGGCGTAAACGTCAGCAAGACCATAATACTCGTGTACATCATGGCCGGCGTGCTGTACGGCATAGGCGGCTTCCTGGAAGCAGCCCGCATCGGCAGCGCCAACAACGGCACCGGCTTCGGCTACGAGCTCGACGCGATTGCCGCGTGCGTCGTCGGCGGCATTTCATTCTCAGGCGGCATCGGCAAAGTCTCCGGCGCCATCGCCGGTGTTATTATGTTTACCGTCATAAGCTACGGCATGACCTTCATAGGCATGGATCAATACTACCAGTACATCATCAAGGGCGTTATCATAGTAGCGGCCGTCGCCCTGGATGCCAAGAAGTACATAAAGAAAACCTGAGAATCACCCCGCGACATTGTTTCAATTGAAAGGGGTGCGCCGTATGGCGCACCCCTTTTTTACTCCTGCACGCCATTGCTAAGCGTGCGGCGCTTCGTCTTCCCCCGCGTCGGAACTGGTAACAAAGCGAGCCATCTCGCTCCTTACCACCTGTATGCTCGAGCTGTTCTGCTGGCTCAGTTCTACCACACCAGCGATTGCCGCGTTTATCTCCCTCGTACCTACGGACATCTCATTCATGCCGTTGCGTATCTCCTGGGTGATGGACACCAGCGTCCTGGCTTCTTCGAGAATGGCCGAGCTATCGCCACGCATTCCCTCGGTGCCGGATTCAACGTCGGCGGATACAACCTTGAGGTTCTCAAGTGACTCGAGGATGGTCTGGCTGCCGGCGTTCTGCTCTTCCATCGCCGCGCTGATGTTGCGTTGCACGGTTACGACGCTGCTCACCGACGTGCGCACCGTCTCGAATGCCGTACCTGCTTCAGTAGACGCCTTGACGACGGAGCCTATCAGGTCCTTGAAAGACTTGAGCACCTGCGAAATGGTCTTGGATTGCCGCGCGGCATTTTCAGCGAGGCTGCGGATCTCGTCGGCCACCACGGCAAATCCCGCTCCGGCGTCACCCGCGTGCGCGGCTTCTATGGCGGCGTTCATCGCGAGCAGGTTGGTCTGAGCCGATATGGTGGCGATGACGGCGTTGGCTTCGAGCAAGCCGGTGGACTTCTCTGCTATCTCGTTTATGACCTCGGCCGCCTTTTTGAGCTTGGAGTACCCCGCGTCCGACAGCTGGTCGAGCGAGCTGAAGTCGTTCATGCTACGGTCTATCATCGAGGTTACCGACCGGATGTTGGCTATCATCTGCTCGATGGCAGACGAGCTGTCGGCTATGCTGCGGTTAAGGTCTTCAACCCGGTGATCTACGGCGACTATCGTATCGGTAACGTGAGTGACGGTCGCATTGACCCTGTCCACCGACGAAGACTGTTCTACTATCCTGTTTTTGATGCTGTCGATGTTGGAATTGATCTCGTACACGGCGGAAGAGGTCTGTTCCATACTGGCCGATAGTCCCTCTCCTACTGCGCCGAGCTTCTCCAGCGAAGCCCGTATGCTCTGCACGAGGCCATCGAGCATAATGACAAATTCGTTGAAGTTGGCGGAAATCATGCCAACCTCGTCCTTGGAGTCTACCTTCAGGCGACGAGACAAGTCTGCGTCGCCACTTGAAATACTGGCAAGAGCGGTGGCGGCCCGACCCAGTGGTCTCATCATGGCAGTTCCCGCTATGTAAATACCCACGAGTATGGCTGTCGCGCCAATTACCATTATGAAGAGCGAAACCTGTATTATCGCGGTACTGGACTCGAATATTTCCGGAATGGGTACTACGGTACCAGCGACCCAGGGTACGGTATCGGCGCCAAAGTACACCGGCACGAACGTTTTCATCATGATCGTGTTCGTAGCCAGCGACAGACTCTCAGCGGTCTGTACCGTACCGCCCAGCGTTGTCTCTATAATCTCCGCTTCGTTCGCGTCTGTCCATTCCGGGGCTATCTGTCCTATCCTCTTTGCGTCTGGGTGTACCACGACGACGCCCTTGTTGGACATCAGCCGCACGAACCCGGAATCGAACAGCGTAATGCTGGACAGCCGAGCCTGTATCGTTTTTACCTCGATATCAGCCCCGACGACGCCAATGAAGCCACCCTTGAAAAAAACAGGGACCGCGACGCTGACCATCCAGATCTTCGAAGAACCCGCGGCGTCTTCTTCGTAGGGCTCCGAAACGTACTCGGTGCGCGTATCTCGAGGTGTCGTAAAGTACAGCTTCTGGTAGTCTTCAGCCGCCTCGTTTACGGATAACTCGATGGAATCGCCGGCCCGGTAGAAGTACGGGTTGAAAACGCCGGATGCATCGCTGCCGAGGGCTGCCCAGCCGGCATACTCCGCGTCCTCGTCGCCCAGCGCGCCTGGCTCGGCAATAAACCAGATGCTGAACAAGTCGGTGGCATCTAGGAGAGTGCGTTCGAGCGCGCTTCGAAGAAACACCCTGCGGTGTGCTTCTGGTATGTCAAATACCGCCGGCATCATCGATGAAATCGTGTGCAGCGTGCCCAGCGGCTCCTCGATGAAGGCTTTTGCCTCGTAGCTGTACTGCCGAGACAGAGCCTGCATGTACCCTACCGCCTGCTGTTCTGCGTTTTTGCGTATCTGCGGGGCGGTGAGAGCCGCTGTCAGGCCAAAGACCAGGATAACCAGCACGCCCATCACCAGAACAAGTTTTATCCCAAGCCGCAATCCACGTACCTTCATACACACCTCTACGTTGTAAGCTTGCGGACAAAGTGTAGTATATTTGGCGCGCGCCAACAACACGTAGTAAAAAAATAGTCGCCACCAACCGCTGCTGGTGTAGTCAGCACATAATTGACGGTGGCAATATTTTAAATTTGCCGATTTCTGGCTCTGGCTGTATGCTAACAACGTGGAGGCTCACTCTATGAGTATATTAGTAGTGATTCTGCTGTACGTCCTGGCACCCGGTGTTCCCGCGATGCTG
>JAFGUM010000586.1 GCA_016938515.1 Spirochaetales bacterium
GAAGAACCAGGTTGCTTGCCCCGTCGGGGCGCGAAGCGCCAGTTCAAGCGGCGTAGTCCCCGTGGCGTTGGCCGAGAAGGGATCAGAGCCCGCTTCCAGCAGGGCTACACCCTGGGTTTCGGCGTTCATCCGTACCGCGACGAGAAGTGCTGTATCCCCCTCGTTGTTGCGGGCTGAGGGGTCAAGACCAATTTCCTTCATCACGCGGATGGTATCAGCATTGGCGGCCAGACGAACTGCGTGATGGTACGGCGATTCGCCCGAGTCATCGCTCGCGCTTTTTGATGAGGCGCCCAGCAGGATGCCGGTTGTTTCCGGTCCATCGGCCAGTGCGATGGATAGCGGTGTTTCTCCCACCGCGTTTTTTATGAACATGCTGGCGCCTTTGCCGGCAAGCACAACCGCCGAGGTTGCGTTCTTTCGGCGCAGCGCTATCGACAGGGCCGTATCCCCGGCGGTGTTGGCGGCGTCCACCGGCGCGCCACGCTCCATCAGCGTTTCCAGGAAGCTCGACGCATAGCCGAGTTCAACGGCGACGTGAAGCGCTGTGTTGCCGTCTTTGTCCTTGATCGATGGATCCGCGCCGGCTTCCAGCAGGGTGGCGGCAGCCTTGTCAGCTTGAGGCGCCGACAGCGCCAGCCGGAGCGGCGTGTTTCCCTGCCCGTCGCGAGCGTTGGTATCGGCTCCCTTATCGAGCAGGATTCGTACGCATTCGAGCCGTCCGAGCCGCACCGCGTCGTGCAACGCCGTGGCGCCTGAAGCGTTCTTGGCTTCTACGCTGACGCCCCTCTCCAGGAAAAATGACAGGTAGCCTCGATGGTCGAAGCGAACCGCTTCGTGTAACACCGTTGCTCCTTCCGCAAAGCGAGCGCGTGAATAGTTTGTATCCCGGACGGCGCGTACAAAATACGAAAAATCGTCCAGCCCGGTTGGCGCGTTGCGCGATACGAGCAGTTCCGCTATGGCGGCACCTGCCTGGCTGGCTGGGTGCATGAAGGCAGAATCAAGCGGCGTCCTGCCTGAGGAATCCCTTGCGCTCAGATCCGGGCTGAGTGCCAGGATGACCTTTACCGCGTCTATGGAAAGCCTGTCTACGGCTACGTGCAGGGCGGTTTCCCCTGCTGGCCCCTTGAGCGTTACAACATCCCGGTCGATGAGCGCCGCGGTAAATCCCTTCGCTATGGCGGCGTCCAGGGGGCTGACGCCAGCTTTGTCCTTCATGAAGATAGAGCCGCCCTTCCTGACGAGGGCCCGCGCAGAAGCTTCGTCTGCCTGATCCACCGCGTA
>JAFGUM010000587.1 GCA_016938515.1 Spirochaetales bacterium
CTCGGCTCGGCTCTCGGTGATCTGGCTGCGGAAATACGGGATCCCGTCGTCATACGCTACGAAGACATCCCCAACTTTCTGGTATCAACGGTGCACTCGCACGCAGGGGAGCTGATTCTGGGAATGCTCGCGGGCAGGCGCGTCGTGTGCATGTCAGGACGTTTTCACTATTACGAAGGATACTCGTTTGAGCAGCTGGCCGCGCCGGTACGACTGTTCAAAATGCTGGGTGCCGGAGCCCTCGTGCTTACAAACGCCGCGGGCGCCGTCAACACATCCTACAAACCAGGCGATGTGATGGTGATCAAGGATCACATAAACCTCATGGGCGCCAGCCCGATGCGCGGGCCCAATGTTGACGCTTTTGGCCCGCGCTTCTTCGACGCCGGAGACGTATACACCCGCGTATTGCGTCACCTGGCGCTGAAAAAAGCCGTCGGCAGCGGCCTGGATGTGCGCGAGGGTGTGTACCAGTTCTTCTGCGGGCCGCATTTCGAGACCCCGGCTGAGATCCGAGCCGCCCGCGTGCTCGGAGCCGACGCCGTTGGCATGTCAACGGTAACCGAAGCTCTGACGGCCGCGCACTGCGGCATGCCGTTACTGGGCTTGTCGGTGATTACCAATATGGCCGCTGGTGTACTGAACCAGCCCCTGTCCGCATCAGAGGTTAACGAGACAGCCGCGCGCGTATCGACGCTGTTTACCAAGTATGTCATGTCCATTCTGGAAACGTTACCGGTGGCTGGCGGGGACAATACCCGCGAATACAGAGAGGAATAGCCATGGGTTCAATACTGCTCTGCGGGGCGGATCTGCTACTCAGGCACGAAGGGCGCTGGAGCGTACAGAAACGCGGCTTTCTGGGTGTACGGGACCAGTCAATCGACTACATCGGCGTAGACAGACCCACCGCAACCTACGACGAAGAAATAACCCTGGGCGGCCACCTGTTGATGCCGGGCCTGTACAACATGCACACCCATACCCCCATGACGCTGCTGCGGGGACTGGGCAGCGGCCTCACCCTCGACCGTTGGCTACGCGAGGCTATTTTCCCGGTGGAAGACAGGCTCACCCCGGACGACATCCGCGTGGGGACAGAGCTCGCGTTGCTGGAGATGCTCGCATCGGGAGTAGTCAGCTTCAACGATATGTACTACATGCCCGAGATTACCGCGGACGCGGTGCTGTCGGCCGGCATGAAGGCCAACCTCAACAGACCCATCGTCGGCTTCGATAAAGACGAACCGTACGCGAAAAACCAGAGAGTCAGAGAATCTCTGCAATTTTTTGACACCTACCACAAGGCGGGCAATGGTGCGGTTCTTGTCGACTTTGCGATTCACGCGGAATACACTTCGTTTGATGAACTGGTAAAGCCGTACGCGGCGGACTGCCTCGCGCGCGGAGCCCGCATGCATATCCACCTATCAGAAACGGTAAAAGAGCACGAGGAGTGCAAGATCAGGCACGGCACGACGCCAACCCGCTGGTTCCTGGACATGGGCGTGCTCGACAGCCCGGTTGTAGCGGCGCACTGCGTCGCCGTAGAGCCGGAGGACCTTGATATCCTGCAGGATAGAGGTGTCACCTGCGTGCACAACCCGTCCAGCAATATGAAGCTCGGTTCCGGTTTTATGCCGCTTGCAACCATGCTGGACAGAGACATGAAGGTGGCGCTGGGTACAGACGGAGCTGCCAGCAACAACAACCTCAACCTGTTTGAGGAGATGCACCTCGCGGCCCTCATCCACAAGGGGCACGCAGGCGATCCCACCATCATTGAGCCAGGCCAGCTACTGGATATGGCCACCGTACGCGGTGCGGCAGCGCAGGGACGAACCAACGCAGGAGAGCTGGCGGTGGGCCAGGCCGCGGACATTGTCGCCATAGACCTTCGCAAGCCGCACTTGGTGCCCAACAGCGACACGCTGTCTCTGCTCGTGTATTCGGCGCAAGCTTCCGACGTTGCAATGACCATGGTCAACGGCCGCGTGCTGTACGAACGTGGCGTCTACCACACCATCGATGCCACGCGCGTGCTGGAAGAAGCGGCAGCCTGTGCGCTCCGGCTCGGGCTTCCCGTTGATGGCAATTGATACCGCGGCACCAAGGAGATGAGAATGGAACGATCCGACAAAGACCTGGCGTTCATGCTACAATACGAAAACGTCGCCTGGTACGAAAACGGTACCGTCCGCATACTGGATCGGCGCATCTACCCGACCCGCGTCGAGTTCGTAGTCTGCACAAATCATCATGAGGTAACTGCAGCCATCCGTGACATGGTAACGCAGAGCGCCGGCCCCTTTACCGCGGCGGCAATGGGCATGGCGCTGGCAGCATACGAATGTCGCGACAAGAGTGAGGCGGAACAGCGCGAATACCTGTTCAAAGCCGCTGATACGATCGCGCACGCCCGACCTACGACGGTGGATCGGATGACGCTTATAGTACAGGGCTGCCTTGCCGCGGCAGACCGTGCGCTGGCAGCCGGTACCAACGTCAGCCAGGCTATCGTCGAACACACCATACGGACCAACAACGAGCGCTATGACAAGATTGGCGTTATCGCGGAGTTCCTGGTCGACGCCTTCCCCAGAGATGGCAGAATCATGACGCAGTGCTTTGGCGAGACCATAGTGGGACAGATGCTCAAGGTAGCCAGACAGCGGGGAAACAACCTCAAGCTGTACTGCGCTGAAACAAGACCATACTTTCAGGGAGCCAGGCTCACCGCCAGCGTCGCCAAGGATATGGGCTTCGACGTAACCGTAATAACGGACAACATGCCCGCCTTCGTCATGCAAAACGAAAAGATAGACGCGTACACCTCCGCCGCCGATGTGATATGCCAGGACGGACATATAGTAAACAAGATCGGCACGTACCAGATAGCCATCGTCGCCAAGTACATGGGCATTCCATATTTTGTCACCGGCGCTCCCGATCGAGGACACCCTACGGTAGATACCGTGCACATAGAAATGCGCGACCCCGAGTTCGTACTGCAAGCCATGGGCGTGCGCACCGCGATGGAGGGAGTACATGGTTACTACCCGTCATTCGACATAACGCCGCCGCACCTGGTCGCGGGAGTGGTTACCGACAGGGGTATGATGTCGCCATACGACCTCAGACGCTATTATGCTGAAGGAAACGCGGGGGAATTCGGCCCGGGGATTTGCGTATGAGAGTGGGCGTAGCGACACACACACCAAACCTCGGAGAAGCTGTTCACCACGTGCCCGTATTCCTGCTATAGTTAAATCGACGAGGGAGAAACAAAGATGGCATCACGCACCGACGTAGCAAAGGCTACCAGCTTCGCAGAATATTTTGAACAATCCATGGCCAAGGCAGAGAGACTCCAGCCCGGCCAGTTGGTCAAGGCCACCATAGAAGCCATTTCAGGCGATTGCATTTTCCTGCAACTCGGCGGCAAGAGCGAAGGGGTTCTGGACAAAGCAGAACTACTCGATGAACATGGCGCCCTGGGCGTTGCCGCGGGGGATACTATACAAGCGTATTTTCTGGAAGCCAAAAATGGCGAAATGCGCTTTACCACTCGCCTGGCCGGAGAAAAAGCCGGCAGCGCGATGCTGGAAAGCGCCTGGCAGAACCAGATACCCGTTGAAGGCACCGTTGAAAAAGAAATAAAAGGCGGATACGAAATCAAGCTCGGCACGGCTCGGGCTTTCTGCCCCTACTCCCAGATGGGTCTCAGGCGCGCAGAAGAGGGAGAATCCTTCGTAGGCCAGCGCCTCAGTTTCAGGATCCAGGAATACAAGAACAACGGCCGCTCCATCATGGTATCAAACAGGGTCATCCAGCAGGAAGCACAGCAAGACAAGATAGAAGATTTGAAGCATAGCCTTAAGGAAGGCCAGACCATACGCGGCACCGTAGTGCGTATCCAGGATTTTGGCGCTTTTGTGGATATCGGCGGCGTTCAGGCCCTGCTGCCGGTATCCGAAATCGCCCTTGAGCGGGTAACCGACATCAAACAGGTACTCTCTGTTGGCCAGGAGATTGAGGCATCCATACTCAA
>JAFGUM010000588.1 GCA_016938515.1 Spirochaetales bacterium
TTCGTGCTGCTACCCGTTATAACAGCGGCCATAGGATACGGCCTGTACGCTGGCGTTGCCGCCGGTGCGGTGGCGTTGCCGGCCAACTTGCTGCTGTACCAATTGCTCGGACACCCGGAGTACTCCCCGGCGTCAAAGTTGATAGCCGAGCTGTCGGGCATCGTCGTGGGCACGGTGCTCGGCTACCTGTCAGATTACCACCGCAAGCTGGACGCGGAACGATCCCTGCGCAAGAGGATTGAAGACGAACTTCGCGCCGCGCTCCGTGACAAGGAGGCGCTGTTTCGCGAGGTTCACCACCGCGTTAAAAACAACCTCAACCTGATAAAAAGCATCATAAACCTGCAGTCCAGAAGATCCGCCGATCCGGCGTTCAAGCGCGCGGCCGCGGCGCTCAATGGCCGCCTGCTGTCCATCTCCTTCGTACACGAGCGCCTGTACCGAACCTCGGAGCTGGCGGATATTTCTATAAACGACTACCTGACAGACCTGGTTTCGGCCATACGCATGTCCATCCCGGGGCGCGACGAAACCCCGGACGTGACGCTCAGCCTGGCGAGCCTCACGGTTACCATGGACGTAGCCGTTCCGCTGGGCATAGTAGTAAACGAGACACTGAACAACGCGCTACGCCATGGCAACGCCGGCGGCACAACACAGCGCATCGAGCTCAGCCTGGAAGCCGCGGGCAGGCGATTGACGCTGGTAATCAGGGACAACGGCGCGGGATTTACGGAATTGGCAGAGGATACCACGATGTCTGTAGACGAGCTTGCGCTGGCCAACCCGGAGAAGCTTGGTTTTACGCTGGTGTCGCTGATGGAAGCCCAGCTGAGCGGCACGGGAACCATGGGCAGAAACGGCGGCTGGACAGAGTACAGGCTTGAATGCCCCGCGGGAGCTGGCGCTTCCTGACGAAGATCAGTCAAACTCGGGACTGTAACCGCCGCGCCGTCTGCGACCAAACCCATGACCACGGCAACCCGATTCCACGAGTTCTACGTCTACACGAGCTGCTTCTTCTTTTCTTATAAGCAGATCATACTCCCTGATGCGTATCTGCATCGGCCCGCCGAAACCGCCGCGGCGCACGATGACGCCCTCGGTGCCCTCGGTAAAACCCATGTCGGCGAGCCGGCGCCCTATTTCGCGCCCCACACGAACGGATTGTATCCTGAAGCGGTCGCGCGGTCGTAGTTCAGATAGCTGCATACAGAAGTACCTCGTTGAAAAATGCGCGGGATGGGGCGGCTAATCCAGTATCGAGAACGATTATCAATAACACGCTCAAAGCGGGGTGGTCAATACGCCGGGGCTACAAACCACTATTCGCCTTTTTAGCCTGGCAACCCGGACAGATCCCGTACAGTTCCAGGCGATGCCCGCTGGAAACAAACCCGAATCGGCGGTACACGGCTTCCTGGGCGCGCTCGATGCTCGAATCTACAAACTCAACGACCGCTCCGCACTCAACGCACGTCAGGTGGTCGTGATGCGCGTGGTTCCACGCGTGCTCGTACAGCCGCGCGTTGTCGTCACGACACGCCTCCCTGGCCAAGCCAGCGTCTGTAAGAAGTTTTATGGTGCGAAAAACCGTAGCTTGCCCAATACCGGGATCCAGCTTCCTGGCGGCTTCGTGTATGGCGTCGGCGCTGACGTGCGATTCCAGCGACAGGAAAGCCGTGAGGACGGTTTCCCGCGCGTGGGTCATCTTCAGGCCGCGCTCCCTCAGGTACCGCTCCAGTATTATTCGTTCGTCGCCGTGCACGGCAGCCTCCTTGCGCACCGGTGAGCATCAGCTGATAACGATTATCGATATCAACGCCTGATGTCAAGGTGCCACCGCAACTGGCGCTTTTTATTACCTCTTAACCTTCGGGCTGACCACGACTATACTGGCCGTCATGGGCGCGAGCATACTCTGGTACGATCTCGAGACCTTCGGACTCGAACCACGGCACGACAGGATAGCGCAGTTCGCGGGCATCAGGACGAATGAAGCCCTGGAACCCGTGTCGGACCGCCTCGTGCTCTACAATAAAATCACCTATGACTACCTCCCCAGCCCCTACGCGTGCCGTGTACATGGCATCACGCCGCGTGAGACGCTGGAAAAAGGTATACCCGAGTACGAGTTCGCAAAAGCGCTCCGAGCGGAGATGATGGCGCCCGGCACCTGCGTCGCCGGCTACAACTCGGTACGCTTCGACGACGAGTTCGTTCGCACCCTGCTGTACCGCAACCTCTTCGACCCGTACGAGCGCGAGTGGGCCAACGGCAACTCCCGCTGGGACGTCATAGACCTGTTCAGGGCGACGCGGGACCTGCGCCCGCAGGGACTATCGTGGCCGGACGGCCCCGACGGCAAGCCGGACTTCAGGCTGACGAGCCTGGCTGCCGCAAACGGGGTGCCCCTCGAGTCGGCGCACGACGCGTTTCACGACATCCAGGCTACGCTCGGGCTTGCCAGGCTCGTCAAAAAGGCGCAGCCAAAGCTGTACGACTGGTACTGGCGCCACCGCACGCGCGACTCGCTGCGGCCGCTCGTCAACCTGGCGGCTCACGAGCCCCTCGTCCATACATCCGCGGTGTACACGAGCCAGCGAGGCTGCACTACCATCGTGGCTCCGGTTGGCATGATCCCCGGCAGGCGAGACGTCATCGTAGCGATGGATCTGCGGTACGACCCGTCGCCCCTCGTGGACCTGGGCGTCGATGAAATACGCCGCCGGGTCTTCGCCCGAAAGGGATCGCTGCCAGACACAGAACGGGTGCCTCTCGTGGAGATCAGGCTGGGGCGCTGTCCGTACCTGGCTCCTCTGCGGACGATGGATCAAGCGGCATCAGAAAGGCTCGGTATCGACATAGACCAGGCCAGAGCCAGGGCAGAGAGCCTGTCGCGCGAGCCGGAGCTCATACAAAAGCTGCAGTCAGTATACGCGCAGCCACCGCAGGAAGCCGTAGAACCCGACCCCGATTACCGGATATACTCCGGAGGCTTTTTCCGTGACGAGGACAAGGACGCCATGGCCGCGGTTCACGAGTCCATCGCGACGCTCGGACCAGCTGAAGCGAGGCCACACGCGTATACCATGTCGTTCATAGACGAGCGCCTGCCCCAGCTGGTCAGGCGACTATTCGCCCGCAACTGGCCGCACACGCTGTCGCGGGCCGAGTCGTCCCGCTGGCGCTCGTTCTGCGCCGGCCGCCTGCTCTGTCCCCGCATAGAAGGAGCTACCGACCTGGCCGGCTTTACCAAGATCGTCGAAGCCATGCTGGCAAACCTCGATACGCCGGCCGTCGACAAGCCACTATTGTTCGAGCTCCTCGACTACCGGAGCACGCTCGAGCGGGAGATCCTTTCATACGAAAAGAAGGAAGACGCGAGAGCAAAACAGTAAGCCCGGGAAGCATGCGAGAAACCGGGCCGACAAGGAAACAATGAGAGCTATCACGAGTGATACAAAAATCTTTTACGCCGACCTCATACGCATCGCCGTACCCATAGCCCTGCAGAACCTTATTCTGTCGAGCGTGAATATGCTCGACACCATCATGGTGGGGCGCCTCGGGGCGGCAGAGCTCGCGGCCGTGGGACTTGGCAACCAGATCTGGTTCCTGCTCATCCTGATGCTGTTCGGCATCTCGAGCGGAGCCGGCGTGTTTACAGCGCAGTACTGGGGAAAGCGGGATCTTGCGGGCATCCGCAGAACCACGGGCCTGTCCATGGCGCTCGGCCTGTCGGCGGCGTTTGTCTTCATGACCGCGGCGCTCGTCGTTCCGGGCTTTCTGCTTGGCCTCTATTCACGCGACGCCGAAGTCATAGCCATAGGAGCCGACTACCTCAGGCTCGTCGCGCCGAGCTACCCTTTCGCCGCGGCCAGCTTCGTCTTTTCCATGGCGTTGCGGGGTGTCGAACGCGTCAAGATGCCCCTCGTGGCGACGGTCATATCGCTCACCATCAACGTTATACTCAACTACGCGCTTATCTTCGGCAAACTCGGGATACCGGCCATGGGAGTACGCGGCGCGGCGATAGCCACCGTCATCGCGCGCGTCATAGAGGCCATAATCGTTTTCTCCGCCGCGTACCTGAAGCGCATGCCACCCGCTGGCAGCCTGGCCGAATTCACGTCGTGGTCCGGCGGTTTTCTGCCGCGCTTTACCCGCATCGTCGCTCCAGTCGTACTCAACGAGGTAACCTGGTCGCTCGGCATCACCACGTACAACGCCATCCTGGCCCGCGTGGGCACCGAAGCCATCGCCGCCTTCAACGTTGCCAGCACGGTAAGCCAGCTCGCCTCTGTGCTCTTCATGGGCACGGCCAACGCCGCGGCTGTCATGCTGGGCAAGCGCATCGGCGAGGGCGACCGGGAAACGGCGTACGCGTGGGCCCGGCGATTTGCCGTGCTGGCTCCCAGCATCGGCATCGTCATAAGCGCGCTACTCATACCAGTTTCGAGCCTCCTACCCTGGCTGTTTTCCCTCGGGGAAGAACCGCTCAGGCAAGCGCGGCTCATGGTCGTGGTGCTCGCCTTCTCCTTCCCGTTCAAAGTCTTCAACCTGCATATCGTAGTGGGCGTGTGCCGCTCGGGCGGCGACACCCGCTTTGGCGCTTTTTTTGATATATTCGGGGTGTGGGGGCTGGGCGTTCCCATGGCGCTGATCGGAGCCTTCGTGCTCCACGCCGAACCGTGGATCGTTTTTGCCATGCTCAATTTTGAGGAACTGGCCAAGAGCATCCTGGGCTTCTGGCGGCTCAGCACGGGCAAATGGCTCAACGACATAACAGCATGATAACTGTCTTGAACCGGGAGAAACGACGATGAATGATGAACACGGTTCCACCTTTGGCCCCGCGAGCCGCGGCAACGATCAACCGGTGGATGGGGTTGTCTACCCGGTCGAGTTCGAGTTGCGGGTGATATATCTGCTCGAAGCGGGTTCGACCCTGCCCGCCGATCTGTACCGGGTGCTGGTAGAGCAGAACGCGTCACCGGGGCCGGTCAGAGCACTGGCAGTGACCGCCGGCAA
>JAFGUM010000589.1 GCA_016938515.1 Spirochaetales bacterium
CGTGCTCGGCGGCTCCATAGCAGCGGACGCGATGAACGAGGTAGTGGCGAGCCCTCTCGTCACGCTGGTAGACTTTGCCAATACGGCTCTCGGCGAGACCTGCCCGGTTCCCGTATACACCGACGACGAGGGCGTCGAGGCGCGCGACGCGGTGCTGATAGACCGCGGCGTGCTGCGGTCGTACATGCACAACAAAGAATCAGCCGCGCACTTCGGCGTCGAGCCCACCGGCAACGCGCGTGCGTACGGCTTCTACGACGAGCCGCTGATACGCATGCGCAACACGGCCATCATGCCGGGCGACTCGAAGCTGTCCGACATGCTCTCAAGCGTCGACGACGGGTACTATTTCCTGCGCTCGTCGAACGGGCAGGCCGACTCCACGAGCGAGTTCATGTTCGGCATCGTTCTGGGCTTCGAGATCAGGGGCGGCAAGGTTGGCGACGCTATCCGGGATACGACCATTTCCGGCGTCGCCTTTGACATGCTCAAGACGATCACGGCCGTTTCAGACGACATGAGCTGGTCGTGCGCGGGCATGTGCGGTAAGAAGCAATCGATACCGGTTGGCATGGGCGGCCCGGCCGTCCGTTGCCGCCTCAACGTCGGGGGACGAGCATAATGGCAGCATTCAACGGTATGGACGTAGTACGCCGGGCGATAGAAGCCCTGCGTAGCGCCGGAGCGGACAAAGCCCAGGCGAGCCTGTCGCGGGGCGAGCAGAGCGAGCTGAACGTAGACTCGGGCAGGATGAGCCTGTACCGTACCACGGTAAACGTCTCCCTCAGCCTTACCGCGCACAGCGAACAGCGCAAAGGTTCACTGTCGCTCAACAAATACGACGAGAAGGCCATCAACGATGCCGCGGCGGAAGCCATGGCCATGGCGCGCTCGAGCGAGCCGGATCCTGCCAACGACATATCGCCCGCGCGCCCGCTGGAGCGTTTTGACCGCGGCGACAAGGAGCCCGACAGCGCGGCCATGTACGACCGCCTTCGCGAGTTTGTAGACTGGGCCAGGGCCGAGCGCCCCATAACCCGGCTTGAGCAGTGCGTTCTGGACTTCAGCCGGGGTGAATCGTTCTACGCCAACTCCAACGGCGCCGAGTTCGAAGAACGCTCGGGTTTGTACGGATTCTCGGCCATGTTCACGAGCAAGAACGGCGCGGAGGCTTCCAGTTTCAACTATTCCGGCGCCGCGCACCGCTCACTTGCCAGCCCCCTCAAGAGCTGGGGTCGCTTAGAGGAGCTTATGCGACAATCTGCCGAGCAGACGCGCGTGTCGTCGGTCGATGGTACTTTCACCGGCGACATCATACTAACGCCCGAGTGCCTGGGCGACTTCATTGGCTACCTCGATGGCGTATACCTCGGTGACTACGCGCTGATTACCGGCAACTCCCCGTGGAAAGATTCGCTGGGTGCCGAGCTGGTATCCCCACTGCTTACCCTGCGATCCGAGCCAAACGGCCCCACCATCGAGGCGGGCTACTCGTATACCAGCGATGGCTTCCGCGCTGAAAACTGCGCCATCATCGAGCAGGGCAAGCTCATAAACTACACGCTCGGCTTGTACGGCTCCAACAAGACCGGCAAGCCACGCTGCCCGTCCGGTGGCGGCGCCATCGTGGTAGAGCCCGGCAAGACGGCGCTCGAAGACATGGTCCGCGACGTAAAGCGCGGCATACTGCTGGCACGCTTCTCAGGCGGCTCACCTTCGGACAACGGAGACTTCTCCGGCGTCGCCAAAAACTCGTACCTCGTTGAAAACGGCAGGATAACGAGGCCCATAGGCGAAACCATGGTGACGGGCAACGTGGCCGCGTTGTTCAAATCGACCCGCGCCGTATCGAAGGAAAGCGCCGATTACGGCTCGGCTGTGCTGCCATGGATACTCTCTGGAGGAGTAAGCATTTCTGGCAAATAGGAAGACTGGCTACTGTGACCAGTATGGGAAATTGACAGGCTCCTAGCTACGCGATCCTCGGTTGTGGGTGTTCCAGGTTCATCCTTTTGAG
>JAFGUM010000113.1 GCA_016938515.1 Spirochaetales bacterium
ACCTGCAGCATGGAGACTATCAACGCAAGGCTCCTAGCGCTTGCCCAGGATTCCTGCCAGCTCTTCAGTGCCCGCCGGCACGTCTTTCGGTCTATCGTGGAACGAAGCTTCAGCTTTATTGTATCTACTTCGTAGACGACGACTGGTAGCCTGGCTTCCAGGGGCGCGACGCACGCCGTCTTGAACGCCCTGGCTGACGTTTACATTGACGGAGTTAGCCAGCGCGAACGCGAGAGCGGCCGCGAGGCTGGCCAGCGCGGCTACCGCCTCCAGTACACCCCGCGCGCGCCGCTCGTCTCGGGTAGGTAGCCAGAGTTCCAGTGTGCCAGAGGACACACGAGCGTAGTCCGACGGAGAAAGCTGTACTGTCGCAGGTATGACTATGACGCCACCGGAACGAACCGCCAGCGCCCCCGCCGCGCTGGCTGCTGATTTGAGGTCGTCCATATCGTCTATGGCCGCGAGCGCGCTGGCCGTGCTGTTACGGTTATACGCTGCCGCGCGGGCCATGCTAGGCAGAAGAAAGGCGTCGGAGGCGAGCGAACCGACGAGGACTACGGCCAGCCCGATGGAAGCGGCCAGCTTGCGAGCGCTATCCTTGCTGGAGAGATTGCGCTCGTAATTCCCCTGGAACGGACGAATGACCCTGAGCAAGCGCAGTGCGGCGAGCGTGGACAGGCCACCGAGGGGCGCTGGGCCTAGCCAGAAGCCGCGTACTGCGGTAGCCGATACATCTGCCATTAGCCAGCCGGCTATAAACGGGCCTGAAACCGCAAGGAGCGGAAGTACCGACGATAGGCCGTACAGCCAGGGAAACGGCCGTTCTCGCGTTGCGGAGCGCGCAATAAACTCATACGCGAATATCACGTCGAATAGCGTGGATACGATAGATACGTACGCGCGCGCGCGCCATGACACGCCTGCCGCCGTGAGTGCGGCGCCCGTAAGAACAGCCAACACTGATATCACCGCCAGCGTGTCCAGAGTTCGCTTTATGGTAGCCCCGAAGCCGCCACGGCCTTCGGACTTCTCACTGACCCGTTCCATAGTCTACAATGATATACGCGAACGATGATAAAGAAAAGACCGAATACAGCCATCAGCGTCTCGTTCGTTTTGGCCCTGGGCATCGTACCGCTGGCGCCCGCGCACGCGCAGGCACTGGTATCCGCCTTGCCCGATGAACCTCCATCAAGCCTGTTTGCGGCGCGACTGGGGGATTCTGACGTTGAAGCCTTCGCTCAGGGTTTCTGGGAGTCATGGATACGATCGAAAGGATCGTGGTCAACTGGTTCTGAAATCTCGGGATTCAACGCCGAGCCATTCAGCTTCATGCAGACGCCCGACCTGTACGCGTTCCTGAGTTTCAGGGAACGCTGGCTGTTCGAGGCGTACGTTACCCAGCAAGCGCCTGACGCGCGGTTTTCGCTTTCGTTCGAAGGTGGCGAGGATGATACCATCCGTTTTGCAAGGCTTGGCAACGCTGACATTATCATGCCCGCCTACCCATATATGAGTTTTGGTTCGCCTGAAGCTTCGTTTGGCGTTGCCGTAAGCGCGTACGATCGCGATCATGACGCGTCACTCGACGCGATGCTTCGCTGGGATGGTCTGGAGTGGCGAACACGGACATTCTTCGGCGGAGCGGAAGCGCTGGAAACTATAGTGGCGGCGAGTGACGAACTGCGCGGTAGACGCTTTGCCCTTCCCGATCGTCCTGTAACTGCGGTTGCGCTGTCTGTCGATTCGCCTTCTGGCGCCAGAATTATGCAGCCTGACGAATACTCGGCGTCGTTAGCAGACGGCGTGCTTCTCCTGAACGCAGAACCTTCTGGCACACTGACGGTAGAGTACCAAGACGAATCTGGCGCTGGGCATTCGCTGGATCTGTACGAGTTCGGCGTTGATGATGATGGCAGCACCATCCGTGTGTACAACCAGTACGAGGTGCGCAACCTGTACGCGATTCCCGACACCGCGACGGCTCGTCAATTGTTCGTGCGCAACCTGGCGACGGGGACCACTGACACGCGGTTTGAGGTTACCAGGGTCGCCGTGGGTCTCGTAGAGGTGGTGAAGGGCGGGGCGGATCCAGACCCCGCCGCTGATGCCTACGCACGTCCCTTTGCGGATGAAGCCCCCTGGGTGTACGAAGAGGAGAACAGCTCCACCGCGTACGCGGGAAGCGCGGGGTTTTCGATAGTCGCCAGGGGAATTGAGAGCGTCGATACAATCGTGCTTGAAAGCCAGAGCATCGCTGGTACCATTACCGTATACAGGGATGACGTAGAATCATCCGCATTCCAGTACGACGAAGATTCACACGAGTTGTTCCTGACGCCTCCCCCCCGGTCTGGAGAATACATACGGGTGCGCTACGCTGTGTCAAGCGCAGATCGTTCCAATGGTGCGCTGGCCTTTGGCCTGGGAGGAACCTTCCCGTGGCTGGGGCTCGACTGGTCCACCGCTCTTGGCGGCAGATGGCCGCTATCGGGGGCTGGCTACGACGAAGGCGGACAGCTCTCTTCATCGTGGACCGGCGTATCAGTCGGACTGGCGATGGAACGGAAGTACGCAGCGTTCGAAGCCGCGACCATGCTACGGTATAGTCGGGCTGGAACGTACGGTGTCTATCGCGTTGTCGGAATGGAAGACTATGGAACCTCAGACTGGCTTCTGCCGTTCAGGCCGGCTGATGGCGTGGATGCTGGCATTACCGTATCGGTTGCGGTCGACGAAGAGCTTGGGCTGCTGGATGCGTTTGCTCCTCTTATCGCTACCCTGCACCCTGATGCCGTGCCCAACCGGGCGCTGGTTCTGGAAGCAGGGTCGTCCGCTACCGGTGACCCGGTACGGTTCGTGCGGTACGTTGAATACGCGCCACTATCATCATTTGGTACCATGGCGTTCTTCGTTCAGACCATCGACCCGTCTCCAGGATCGACGCTCGAGATCGCTGTCGGCAACGGCGTTGGTGACGAGGCAGTGCTGCAGGTAGCTCTGGATGGTTTGGGCGCCGGCTGGCACAAGGTTGAACTGAGCCTCGGGCCGCTCGCCGCGCTTACCGTAACGGCAAGCGATGGCTCTCTGTTGGCGGTGCCGGGAAGCACTGGATCGTTCTCGCTTCCCGACGCGGCGGGACTCGTCGAGCTTACGGTAACTGGACTCCAACACGGAACGGTGCTCATTGATGAGATTGTGCTGGAGGATGAAACTGAAGGGTTCGGAACGCTCGCGAACGCTACGTTCTTCATCGGCGATCGGGAGCAGCGCGACGGGTTCTATCTGTCGGGTGCGGCGAATACGGCTGTAGCCACCGACGTCGAAGCGGCGGCCAGCCTGGAGGCTGGCTGGAACTCCGGCGTAGCCGAACTGATGGCGCTTGCTACACCCTCTTACGATGGCGATGAATCTTCTCTGGGGCTGGGCTACGTCGTCGCCATACCATCTAAAACATCACCAACGCGAATAGTGGACGAGTTTTACAGGGATCAACGGTCTAGTCGGTTTGCGAGGGACGTTGAGACACACCTGGCGCTCGGGAGACTGCGCGCGTCTGCCTCCTCGACCAGCGCTGAAGACTCAGGCTCGTTCTCACAATTGTGGCAGGCTAAAACCGCGTACGGTACGCTGGTTTCTTCGAGCGCTTCGGCGTCATTGACGTCGTCGGGAACCATGCTCGAGGAACTCGACGCCGTTGATGCCTGGCAAGCTTCCTGGACTCTCATGACTCCTGCTTTGGAAGCCTCTGCCAATAATCGCAAGCTTGAAGGAGCTGCGTCCATCTTCGGTTCCGCGCTGACAGCCTCCGTTTCAAGATCGTACGACGCCTCGTCGCCAGGCGGCACCGCGATGATGGCGAGAGCCGGCGTGCCGTTAAGGCTGGGTGTTCTGTCGCTTGAGCCGTACTACTTCCGGGAATCGTCGGTGGAAAAGACGTCGGCCGCGGCATCGTTTGCCGCTGACCTGGCAGAGTTCGCGGGCGATACCAGCGCCGCGGCCGACCTGTGGAGCGTCGCTCCCGTGCTCGAGCTGTGGTCAGCCTATGACAGCGTTGCCTTCGAAAATTTTTCAGCGGAAGCGACAGCTGCCGTGCACGAAGCCGGCGCCGGAATCGAATTGCGCCGGCCACTGGGCTACGGATTGCTTGACCTTTTTGTTCCAGCAGAGACCGGGATTGAGCTGACGAGGGGTATCGAACGACGTGATGATACCTCTATAGCGTCGACCGCGCTGATGGTAAGCGTTTCCGGAGGAGCCGCCAACGTCTTTGCCTCGGGTGGCGCTGTTCCCCTTTTGCCAGCACTAGCCTTTGACGAGTATTCGTATCGCACCGTCCTTGATGGAACCTGGTACCAGTCCGATGGCGCTTTCCTGCCATCAGTCA
>JAFGUM010000590.1 GCA_016938515.1 Spirochaetales bacterium
GACGCCGGCGTACTCCGCGTCGGCGTCGTACGCGGCGGCCAGTATCGGCGTCTGAGTCATCGCCGGCATCATCGCCTGAACGAGGAATACCTGTTTCATCAGCAGCGGCAGATCACTGCCGCGTACCAACAGCACGAGTACGATGGGCGACAGGATGTAGCGGCCAACGAGCATCAGCACAAGGTCGCGCTCGAGGCGCAGCTTTTTCCAGTCTACCCTGGCAATGACGATGCCAATAAATATCATCGATAGCGGGGTGGTCATGCTGCCGAGCGTTTTGGCCAGGTCCATGATAGATCTGGGTAGATGCAGTCCTGCCATAATGAGCGCTACAGCGACCAGCAATCCCAGGAAGGGTGGTGACAGTATCCGCCTGAGGCTCTCCATCGACATGAGCGGAGCCGACGTCTTGCCCTTCAGTATAGTGCCATCACGCGAAATGCCGTACACGCCTATGGTCCAGAACAGCACCGTGTTGCCGATGTAGTACAGCAGTACGTATGGAACGCTCGCGTCTCCAAAGAGAATGATGTTGACCGGTAGGCCTATGAATATGGTGTTCGACAGGGCGAACATAGAAGAGAATGTCCCTCGCCGCCCTGCTCTGACCCTGAAGACCCTGGCGATTATAGCACTGGTAGCGTATGAGATACCCATCGCCAGAAAGGGTATGGGAAGGCCGGGGAGCATGGACAGCAACCTGTCGCGATCGTAGCCGCCCATAAGATTGGCGAGCATGTACGCGGGTAGGGCGACGGTTACCACGAGACGGGCGATGAGGGCGCTCGACGCGTCGTCAAACCACCCGCGCTTGGCCAGAACATAGCCTATGGCTATCATCAATATGACTGAAGCGACGCTTCCAAGGGCACTAACCATGCCGTATCCTACCGGGTAGAGGTGCTGGTCGGCAATACCTGGCAAACATCAGTACCGCGAAGGGCGGTTATGGAGCCAGCGTCGTGCGATAAAGCGGCGTGCCCGTATGATCCTGGAACTCGCAGGCTAGTTCTGCGGCTCTCAGTTCCAGCACGAGGCGGCCGTAGCGTCCCTGGCTAAACCACACACGGCCGGGAGACGTGTACGTCGGCACAGGATCGGGCTTGCCGCCCATCGCGCCCACGACAGCCCACGCGGTGCCGTCGGCTTCGATCCATTCCATGTAGTGGTTGTGCCCCGATACGACGAGGTCGGCCCTGCCCGCGATGAGCGGCGCAACTTCGCGGAGCATGTCGGCGTGATCGTACCACGCCTTGCCGGTCTCTTCGTCGGTGTAGCCCGACGAGTAGAAGAAGCAGTGTGACAGGATGACCGTGTAGTCATCCGCCGGTATAGACGCCAGCTGTTTCGCGAGCCATGCCTTTTCCGTTGCGCCGAATCCTTCGGGACCCCACAGCAGATCCAGCGCTATAAAGTGTATCGTACCCACATCCATGCGCCACGACGACGCGGTCAATCCTCCCTGGGGTATACCCTGAGGGCCATCCCCGGCCGCGAACGCGTTACGCCAGCGATTAACTCCGCCTATGAGCGCGTCGTGATTGCCAAGCAGCACCACAAAGGGCAGGGTAGGAGCGTCAGCGCGCATCGACTCAAGTGCTTCGCGCCAGTCATCGGCGTTCATGCCCATTTCAACCGTGTCGCCGAGGTTGAAGAACGCGTCGAGCTTCCCCGCCTCGTATTCTGCCTGGGACAGTCGTAGTATGGCGCTGCGGGCTACCGCATCCGATACATCACGGCCGTAGTGTGGATCAGAAGACAGCGCGACGCGCAGCGTGTAGGTTCTGTCTGGAGATGTTCCCGCCTCGATGCCACGAGCGGGGTTTACAAGGACTGGTCGCGCGTCAAAACCGGCAGGCCCGTACGCGTTTGAAACTATATACCAGGCAACGCCAGCTACGACCAGCAGGGCAACTACCGAGATAGCGTAGCATAGTCCTCCCAGCACGATAAATGGGC
>JAFGUM010000114.1 GCA_016938515.1 Spirochaetales bacterium
GACGCGTTGCTCTCCGAGCGGGAGCTGTCGATGTCTGCCATAGCTGCTCCCGCCGAGCGGGCGTTTGAAGGCATAACGGGCGCAGACTGGATTCTGGCAGGCGAGTACGTCCTCCTCGGAACAGACCTGAGGCTGACGCTCAAGCTTGTAGACGTGTCAAGTTCCAGGGTTGTTACCTTCTCTGACGTTGGTTCGACTGAAAACCTGATACACACCCTCGCGGAATCAGTGCTCGAGCGGCTGACGGGCACGAGACCTGCGCTGAAGGAAGAAGGCCGGAGCAGGTCTATCCTGTCGCTGCGCGACGAGACGCCCGGCACTATAGCCCTCTTTTCATACCTGATAGACGCGAAGGTATACCTGGACGGGGAGTTCATCGGCTACACAACCGGTGACCGGCGCGTGCCGTACCTGATAGAAGGCGTTGAACCCGGCGTGCACGAATTGTCAACGTATCTCGGATCAGACTTTGGCGTGGTCAAGCTGCCAGAAGTGAGCTTCTCTCCCTGGAAAGAACTCGTACGCGTGCAATCCGGCAAGCGGCTAACCGTCTCAGACAAGAGCTCGCACTTCAACGATCAACTGTACAGGCTGCAGCGGGTGGTACGCGAGTCTCCCAAGGTCGTCTTCGATGCCGCCGGGCGCTATGCCGTATCGTATCCCTTCTCGTTTACCGATCGCGCTGGCGTGTCGCGGAAGGGGCTGGTGTCTATAGAGTGCACAGCCCCGTCTGGCGAGGCGGGAGCGGGGCGAGGCACCGCGCTGTTCGAGTACGAGGGCGACAGCAAGGCCATCGAATTCGACTATTCACTGGAAAAGGAAACAGAACTTGAACACGTCATCGGACTCGCCGAGTTCTCGGTAGCGGTGGAAAACCGCTATGGCAGGGTGGAACTCGACGTCGAGGTAGAGCGAGCCGACATCCGCCAGGGTATGCACCGCGGCGACTGAACGTTCGCGGTACGTGCCATGGTTGCGAGCCGGGGCATCACGGGGATAGAGCTGGCTCCGGGGTGGCATTGGCTACCCATGTCGTCAGTTCAGCCGGGTTTGCCAGCACATAGTGTCCTGGATACGCTTCGCTCCAGGCGGGTGGATCCGAGTCATAGCGGTGCATCGATGGATCGTACACGATGAGCGAACGATTGTGCTCCGCGTCAGGGTCGGGTACGGGGATGGCGGACAGCAGAGCCCGCGTGTACGGGTGCAAAGGGCGGGAAAACAGTTCTTCCGCTTGCGCAAGCTCGACGAGATGCCCCCGATGTATGACGGCGATACGGTCCGAGATGAATCGTACCACCGACAGATCATGCGCGATGAACAGGTACGATAGGCTCTTGTCGCGTTTCAACCTGTTTAGCACGTTGATTACCTGTGCACGGATCGATACGTCCAGCGCGCTTATCGGTTCGTCGGCTATGATGATCTCCGGTTCCATGACGAGAGCACGGGCTATGCCTATCCGCTGGCGTTGACCACCGGAGAATTCGTGGGGAAAGCGGCTCGCGAACTCGGGCAAGAGGCCCACTTCGAGCAGGGCGTTCTCGACGCGTGCTCGTCGTTCTTTTTCACTCGCGAACAGCCTGAAATTATACAGCCCTTCGCTGACGATGTAGTCAATTTTGGCTCTCTCGTTGAGCGAAGCCATGGGGTCCTGGAAAATCATCTGGATCTTCTGGCGTAACAGTTTTTCGTCCTTGGTTCCGACAGCTGCTGCTATCTCCTGCCCGCGGTAACGGATGCTGCCGGTAGATACCGGGTGTACCCGCATGATGGCGCGGCCTATGGTGGTCTTCCCGGAACCGGATTCTCCTACCAAGGAGAGCGTTTCGCCTTCAAAGAGGTCAAAGCTGACGCCGCTGACTGCTTCAAAAGCCTTGCGCCCGGTGCCGAATCGAACGGTCAGGTTATGAACGCTGAGGATCGGTTCCTGTATCATACAGAGGCCTCCTGACCGATCGGGTGCGGCACGCCAGCTCTGTGCCCGGCTGTAGCAATGCGAGCTTTGAGGCGTCTGACCGTGTCAGGTTGCTCGATGGCGGGGGCGCGTGGGTCCAGGAGCCAGGTTTTGGCGCGGTGGGTTGGGCTTACCTCAAAGAATGGCGGTTCGTTCTCAAAGTCCACCCTCAGTGCCAGTGGATTTCGTGGAGCGAAAGCATCGCCCTTTAGTTCCCCAAACAGCGACGGTGGCGTCCCGCGGATGGCAAATAGCTCTTCGCCTTTTACGCCGAGCTGCGGTAGCGATGCCAGCAGCGCCCAGGTATACGGATGTCTCGGGTCGTAGAAAATTTCTCGTGACAGGCCTTCCTCAACTACCTGTCCGGCGTACATCACGGCGATGCGGTCCGCCATACGCGCCACCACACCGAGGTCATGCGTAATGAACAGAACGCTCATGCCCAGGTCTCGCTGGAGGCCCTGTATCAAGTCTAGAATCTGCGCCTGTATGGTCACATCCAGAGCCGTGGTCGGCTCGTCGCAGATGAGTATTTCCGGCCCGCAGGCTATAGCCGCAGCGATGACAGCCCTCTGTCGCATGCCTCCGGAAAACTCGTGCGGATACTGACTGTACCTACGTTCCGGATCGCGTATGCCCACGCGGGTGAGCATGTCCAGGGCCAGCAATTTCGACGCGCTTCTGTCCATGCCGCGGTGGATAGCTGCCGCTTCCCGGATCTGTTCCCCGACGGTTTTAAGCGGGTTGAGCGCGGTCATCGGATCCTGGAATATCATCGCGATACGCTTGCCCCGTATACCCAGCCATTGTTGCTCCGCTGTAAAACGCGCCAGATCGTGGCCGTGGTAGCTGATGGATCCCTCATCGACGCGCCCGTTTTTGTCTAGCATGCCTACGAAGCTTCTAGCCAGCACGCTTTTGCCCGAACCGGACTCGCCGACAACAGCCAGGGTTTCGCCGGCGTGCAACTTAAGCGACGCCCGTCGAACCGCTGTCAGGGTTCGTCCGCGCAGGTTGAAGCGAATGACGATATTGTCCGCGCTGAGTAGTGTACCACCGGAATCGGGTCCGCGTGGTTCCGCAATTGGATCCGGGCTTGTTCCATGGTCAGCTTTCTGCCTCATACGTGATTCCTTGGGTCGGAAGCGTCGGCGAATTTGTTGCCGACGATATAGAATGAAATAGTCACCACGGCTAGCACCACCGTGGGGGCGGTCAACTGGTACGGGTACAGCATGAAGTTGTTCTTGCCCAGGTTTATAAGGTTGCCGAGCGAAACCTCCTTTACAGGAAGTCCCAACCCTATGAATCCGAGGAAAACCTCCACCCCGATGGTGTACGGTATCGTCAGTGCCGTTTCCATGATGACGATGCTCACGAGGAATGGCAGTATGTTCATGGTGATGATGCGGCTCAGCGGAGTTCCCAGGCAACGCGACGCCACGTTGTACTCGGCATCGCGGATGGTCAGCACCTTGTTGCGGATAAAACGCGCGATGCTTATCCAGCCGGTGCTGCTCATGGCGATGACGATGGTCCAGAAGCCTGGTTGCAGTATGTACGAGAGCAATACGAGTACGACGGTTCGCGGGATGTTTGTCAGCACATTGTAAATTTCGGTCATGACGCGGTCTATGCCCCTGACGTAGCCCCAGAGCGCACCCATGAACATGCCTAAGCCAACATCGAATAGAGCTATCACGAGTCCGAGCGTCAGGCTGGTTCGGGTGCCGTACCAGGTTCGCGCCCAGATGTCGCGACCCAGCCCGTCGGTACCAAAAATTCCCGCCCCGGGGCCGGGGCGCTTGTTCCAGTCTGAGAGTTCCAGGGAGACCTCGTTGGGGTCCGTGTTCGATACCAAGGGGTAGGCAAACGCGAAAACTGAAAACGAAATCATGAGAACAAGCAGGACGATAGAACTGCGGCTTTTAAGGAAGGTTCTGACGGTAGATCGCCAGTACGAATACCGCGAGTATCCTGTTCTTTCCGACTCCTCGGCATCGAAGGGAGCAGGAACAAACAAGGCTGCCTCTACGTCTTCTGGCCGTGCCGGATAAGGAAGTGCCGTCACTGTCCGTTTCATACGTGATCTCCCGTCCGGCTCGTACCTTCAAGCTTGATCCTCGGGTCTATGAGAACCATCAGAATATCGCCCAGGAAGACGCCAAAAATACCCAGCACCGAAAACAGCAGGACGAGCGCCTGCACGAGCGGATTGTCCTGCTGTCTGATGGCGTATACGAGTAGTCCTCCCAGACCAGGAATTGAGTACATGCTTTCTATAATGAGGGACCCTGCGATGGTCAGGAGTATCTGCGTTGGCAGGTACTGGACCAGCGGTACGGCGGCGTTGCGCAGAACGTGTCCGGTCATCACTTTCTTTCGTGGAAGACCTTTCGATATGGCGAATTTAATATAATCCTTGTTCTCTTCATCGACCATGAATCGCCGTAGCCAGATGGCGTACCAGGCGATTCCCGGAAGCGCCATTGAGACCGTAGGCAGTATCCACGATACGGGAACATCCGCGTAGAACACCATAGGCCAGCCGAGAATGCCCGAGACCCATATCTGTATCAAGAACAGGTAAATGAGGCTCGGTATGGCGCGAACGACAACGACGTATAATGTCCCGAGGCTGTCAACGAGCCGATCTTTGTTCTGCGCCATGGCTATGCCCAAAGCCAGGCCGAATACGATGCTGATGCCTATGGCGCTGAGCCCGAATGCAAGCGAGTATCCGGCTTTCTCCGCGATTATCGAAGCTATAGGTGTTTTGGGATATACGGTTATTGACCGCCCCCAATCGCCAACGGCCAGGCCAGACAGAAAGCGGCCAAACTGGCCGAAGGGGTTACCGCTGATCCCGATGCTCTGCAGGTAAACCTGTCTGGCTTCCGCTGTCATTTCGGTAAAATCCTCGCGGGTAAAGTACCCTTCAACCGGCATGAACCGCATGAGCATAAACACCGCAAAGATCACGATGAATACTGTTACGAGGGACTCGCCGAAGCGCTTCAGGATATAGGCTCTCATCGTCGCTCCAGAAAAGAGCCGTGAACCCGGGGGTTCACGGCCGGAATGCCATCGGCTTTTAAGCCGGTGTAACGGCGCTGGCGCCGAGTGTCGCTTCTCTTACTTGGCCGTTAGCTTGTTGAACTCTTCAAAGAATGCCGTGCGGAGTTCGGCGACCCTGGCCGCGGTCAGAGGCTGGGATTCGACGATCATTCCCTTGTACTTGAAGCGGGTGACGCCGAATCCGCCACGGGGCACGGTATACGGTACCATCCTGCTGATGGTATACGAACCGCCACCAGCGCGGTACGGCATGATGTACGCCTTGTCCTGGATATGCTTCTCCACCTTGGCGAACGCGGCGTAGCGCCGTGATAGAACCGTTTCCGCGGCCGCAGCCTGCACAAGGTCGTAGAGGGTTTTGTCAAACAGTGTGTTGGTCTTCTTGCTGCTGTCAACCGCCATATTGAGGAAGCCACCATCGGTGACGAGGCGCCCGAACTGGGCCATGGGGTCGGCGTAGGCGAAGCGGAAGCTGGACCACATCATGTCGTACTTGAGCGGGAGGATGGCCTCGCGGTACGCATTGTCGACGAACTGGCCGAGAACGACGTTTATCGTGTCATCGCCAAAGGTGTCCTTCATCATAGCCTGGAACAAGAGCGCTTCTGTGGTGCTTTTCGAGCTGGTCGTATGCACATAGACCATCTGTATCGGTAGTTTGCCGTCAACAGAGAAATCAGCTATCGGCTTCATGTCCACGGGGCCGGCTGTGACGCCGCGGATGCTGCCCTTGCCGTCAGTCAGTTCGGCTATGGCTTTGGCCAGGTATTCACGGGCTTTGGCCGGATTGTACGGATTACCCCTGTCCTTGAATTCCTTTACACCGGGATAGTCGGTAAAGTCTCGTCCTTTTTCGTCGAAGCACTGATCTTCTGGGATGATGGTGGAGCGGATGAGCCCTTTGGGGTTGACCTGATCGTCGAGCGACAGGAATTTTTCGTGGTCTATGCCGTAGTACAGGGCTTTCCTGAAGTTTTCATTTCGGATGAAGGCGTTGAACTCGGGATTGGGTGACTGGTAGTTGGGGTGCCACCAGAACGTGACCGAGGTCAGGTCGGTCATGTAGACCTTGTCCTGGAATGGCGAGCCTTCAAGAGCCTTGGCCTGCTCAGCCGACAGGAGGGCTGACGACAGCTCGCCGCGCATGAACATCTGCAGTTCTACTGTGGGGTCGCTCACTTTCTGCATGTTTATGGAACGTACGGTGATGTTATCTTTGTCCCAGTTGTGCTCGTTGCGCGTCATGACGATGAGCTTATCGCGTTGCCAGTCTGACAGGTAGTATCCGCCCGAGTACAGCATGTTTTCCTTGGCTATGCCCAGGTTGGCAGGGCCAACAGCGTCCAGGAAGGCTTTCTCAACCGGATAGAACAAATCCATTATCAAGTACGACAAGAAGAACGGCGTCGGCTGCGTCAACGTATACTCGACGGTGTACGCATCCAGGGCTTTGACTCCGACGGTACCGAACGTAGCCAGGGCTGCCTCGCGCGTCTTGTCTTGTATCTTTCCGCCATCTATGTCAACGAGCGTGTAGTAATAATCGTACAGGCCCTTTATGACATTGCGGACAGAGCTGATGTTGCGGATGCCGTTGGCTGGATCCGAAACGTAGCGGAAGCCTTCTACAAAGTCATCCGCGGTTATTTCGTAGGTGGTAGGAGTACCGGTGTGGTCCACCCATTTCTGCCCCTTGCGCAGCTTGAAGGTCCATACGGTGCTGTCGGCGTTGGGGGTCCAGGATTCCGCGAGTGAAGGGATAAAGCGGCCGAACCTGTCCTGCTCCACCAGGTGATCCTGCGTGTTGGCGGCAACGCGCTGCGCTGTCGTGTCCAGTAGCAGAAAGTAATTCAGGGTTTTGACTTCCACCTGATAGGTATTGTCGTAGCGATCGACTGTTCGGGATCCACCGTCCTGGTTTCCCATGGCAAACAATGGCAGGGCCATCGTAGCCGCGATTACAATGAGCAGCATCTTTCTCATGCCTGCGTCCTCCTTGGTAGCTGCGTCGTGGCGATGACATTCTCAGGGCATCACCATCATCTGTTATGCTAACCAATGCAATAACCGTACCAGCTTGCAACTTACAGCCGATACCGTATGTCCATGAGTACCGGCAGGATGTCAACGCGCACCGAGCTGAATCCGATATGCCCTGTACCCCGAGCGCTGGCCCACGCCGTCGTCTGCCCTGCGTATCGACCAAGTCGTACTTCCCACGCACGGAATCCGTCTCGCGCTGGTGCAGCCGTGGTGCCTGCTGATCCGAGTATTCCTGTTAGCCAGCTGCGCACGTACACCGTGCCGCTCGCATCGTCCGCGTGCAGGCCATCCGCATGGTTGTCCATGAGCATCGTGCCCACGAAGTCAACCAGCTGCCCGTATCCCGACATAACCCCCGACGCATCGGGGAAGGGCACCGCAAACGATGGTGACGCCGGGTCGAGGCTTTTGCTGTCGACCCTGTCGATAGTGCCGCGTACCGTGTCAAAGCGCTCCCCGGCGAGTATATAGTGCAGTAGCGCTCCCCTGATGCGCCTCTGGTCCCCGACGAGGTCCATGCTGGCCGTTGACGTGTCGATTACGTACAGACCACCGGCTCCCAGCACATCGAGAGTGCCCGAAGCCGCATCCCAGACCACCGCGGTGTCCTCGGCAAGGCCATAGCCCGTACCTGACGGGTGGTGGCCGCTTAGGCACGCGACCAGTAGCCTGCCCAGACGGGCCCTGGAATCGAAGTGCTGGTCTGTAATTCCCGCAGGGAAAAAACCCAACCCCCGCCGCAGGTACAGGTTATCGCTTATCTCGGTGTATCCTGGGCCGGATGCGAGCGGGGCGGACAAGGCTCCGAAGCTGGTGCCCCCGGCGATCATCGGGTCGCTCATGACTGCGGCACCGGCGCTCGTGCCGCCGATGATCGCGCCGTGTGCCAAGCGATCGCGCAGGGTTACAAGCAGGGGGCTTTCTGTACCATCCGCGTCGACCAGGGCGTCCACGATGGCGTTCTGGTCCCCTCCTAGTATCCATATGCCGTCAGACAGAGCGGCTAAGCCCACCTGGGCGGGATCCCATGCTCCTTTTTCCCAGCCGGGCTTCCGCAGTGATACCCGAAGCAGACTAACTGAATCACCATCCACCCCCAGCCGACCGAGTTGTTCTTCGAAGGACGCAAAACTTCTGTCCGGGTTGACCGTTGCTGCCGGAAGTACGGCGAAACGGGCTCCCGAGCCACCAGCTCCGGCGATAAATCGGGCAAGTATCTCGTCGGCGCTGGCGCGTACGGCACCGCCGACTATGAGCAGACTGCCACGCATGGAGCCTCCTTATAAATGGTGAAAAATGGTTAAATGGAGCCAGATAAACCAGAAAAGCCAATTGATGCAGCCATGCGCATTCCAGCCGGGCTTAGCCGTGTTCCGCCGCGACCGCGGTTGCTCTGGACATAGCCCCTCGCGGCCAGGGTCGTCATGATGCTCCTGACGGTTCCCTGACCAAGATCCAACCCCTGCCGCCGGGCCATTTCAGAAACAAGAGCCCTGCCGGCGTGTCTGCCTTCGGCTGCCAACGACGCGATGGCGGCGAGGACGAACCTTTCGAGCTGGCTGATGGAAGCCAGCTCTGACTCACCAAGCTCTTGGCCGTCTGTATTGGCAACGGCGCGGTGGGAAGCCGACCTGTTATCCAGACCATGATGGTATACGCGCTGCTCCCCGCTGAAGTACCCCGGTTCAGGGAGATCACCGCTTTCCAGGCAGGCAGATTCGCGGATGGCGATCATGTACGTCAGGGTGTTGCGTAGTTCGCGTATGTTCCCTGGCCATTCGCGGCTGGAAAGCTCGGCGAGCACGTCTGGCGACACCCGCAGGTCGCGGCACCCTTCTATTGACAAGATGCGGTGAACGAGCGCGGGAATATCCTGCGGTCGCTCGCGGAGTGCTGGGAGTCGAATCCAACCCATCTTAAGCCTGAAATACAGGTCTTCGCGGAAACTACCCTTTCGAGCCTTTTCCAGCAGGTCTTCCTTGGTCGCGGCGATTATCCTCACGTCGACGTGCTTGATGTCGGATCCGCCGACGCGCATTATTTCTTTTTCCTGCAAAGCCCGGAGGAGTCTGGTCTGCACTTTTGCCGATACATTGCCTATCTCGTCCAGAAACAGGGTGCCACCGTCGGCCAGCTCGAACAGGCCCGCCTTTCCACCCTTGCGCGCCCCGGTAAAAGCGCCTTCATCGTATCCGAACAGCTCGCTTTCAATCAGGTCGTCGGAGAGCGCTCCCAGGTCCACCGCCAGAAACGGCCCCGCAGCCCTGGCGCTTGCGGTGTGTATCGCCGAGGCGAACAGCTCCTTGCCGGTACCGCTCTCACCGTTGATGAGGATGGATAGATCGGTTGCGGCCAGCCGCCCGGCGATGTGCTTGGCACGCCTCAGGGGTTCGGAATCGCCGATGATGTCGTCCATGGTCCACTTGGCAACGTGACCACGCCGCCGGTACTCGCGGCCCAGACGCGAAGCTTCGGCTGCCTCGTCGCCTTCACCCCTGAATACCGCTACCGTGTGTCCGCCGCTACCCAGATCAAAGCGGCGCACCACGACCGGACCCGACGGCAACTTGAAGACAGCCTCGTCCTCGCCGGACCGGTATTCAAGAAACTCGAGCAAGTCCTTGTTATATATGACCGACGAAACACTCGCCCCAACCGGCGATGCCCCTCGGTGGGCGAGGAGTTCACGGAGTTCTTCATTGCAGACAGAAACCCGCCCACTGTTGTCGTATACAAGAATGCCATGCCGCAGGCTGTCCAGCACCGAGCCCAGATGCCCGGACAGGCGCCGGGCTTCCTCGTTCGATCTGGCAAGGCGGCGCGCCAGGCTGACGATTTTGGCCAGGTAACGGCGGGAATACTGCCCGAGTTCCACGGTGGTGATTCCAAGGCGGCCGAGAATTTCGGCTATCGTTCCAAAATCAAAAATCCTGACGCCTATGTCGAGTATCTGCTCGACGCCCGCTGGAACCAGATCCGGTTCTCCGGCTACAACGGCTACACGGTACTCCGGGGGTGGAGGTGGCAATTCGGGGTACCAGGGTAACCACGTAATGGCGTCGAGTCCAAGGTCAAGGAGGCTGTCTACGCATTCTCGCGTCGTCTCGGC
>JAFGUM010000591.1 GCA_016938515.1 Spirochaetales bacterium
CCGCTTCGCGTATCTGCTCCCGGAATAAAAAAAAGCCGAGTTCAGAGGGGGCGCGCTGAGGCGAGTGCCGCGCCCTTAAGGGGCGGCGGTACTCGGTATCGGAAGGCCTCGCGAGGGTTTGTTTGTGGCGGGTGGGGCTACAGAATAATATAGTCAGACTTCTGGCGGGGTACTATAATCAGGCATGGGTTTGCCATCGCAAGGGATCTTTGCCACCCTGCCGCAATCGTTTTTCTCACCTTTGGCCAGCCCGAATCGGGTGCATTACGCGGCGCTTCTGGGCATTTATTACCGGCTGTTCCAGGAGTCGCCGCACGGGATCGTCCGCAAAACTCTCTTGGAGCGCTTTTCCGACTATATAGATCAGCATTGGAACCAGTTCGAGGCCGAGGAGGGCTTGGCGGACGGCGGGGATGGCACCGCTGATGTCGAAGCGTTCTCCGCGGATGACGCTGCAACAGCCAATCCATCGCGCAACTTGGCCGCGCGGATCATACGCACCTTCGTTGCCACGAGCTGGATGAGTGAGGAGGTACTGCCCGACTACACGCGCATCATCAACATGTGCACCCATGCCCGGCCGTTCCTGGAGGTACTCGCCCGCATTGAGGAAGGACTGAAGGTAGAGTACGAGAGCCACGTTGTGGCAGTTTACTCGTTGCTCTGCGGCGACGCTGCTCGTGAAAATGGGCATTATGTTGTGTTGAACGCGCATAGCCAGACCATGGCCCTGATCGACTCGCTCAAAGTGCTGTCGCAAAGCATACGCGAGCATTACGAGCGGCTCACGGAAAAGACTGAGGGCATGGACGTGGCCGGTATCCTGGCGCTGCATTATGGCTCGTACGCCACCGATATTCTGGACGGAGCCTACAAGCGGCTGAAAACTTCGGACAATCTGTCGCGCTACCGTCCGCGGATTTTGTCGCAGGTGCGAGATTTTCTCCTTGACCAGGCTTGGCTCGACGCCTGTTCTCTGAAGTATGCCCGCACGGCTTCTGTGGCCGTATCCGAGTCGCGGCAACGGCTGGTCGCCATGCTTGAGGAAATAAGGGACACCCTGAAGGCCGTTGATCCGCTGCTGGAGGAAATAGATCGCCGGAACATGCTGTACGCCAGGTCCAGCGTCGAGAGGATGAAAGCCCTGCTAGAGCCGGCTTCAACCATCGCAGGGCGCATAGCCCGCGCTGCCAGGCTGATTCGCGAGCGGCCGCACGTGTTCAGGGAACTGCCGCATCATTTATACAAGATCCACGCTCTGAGCCCCGACTCTCGCTATCGCCGCTGGCTGCGCGAAACGATCGATGTGCAATACGAGGCGCCGCCGCCCGCGGACACGGCCGAGTTTGACCGCATCGAACAGGAATTCAGGTTGCGCCTTGAGCGCCAGTTGAGCCCCGCGCGTATCGCGCAGTGGCTGGATGAGAAGGGCGGCAGGCGCGGTCCTCTGAGCGCGCCGGAGCTCGCGGCAACGACTGAGGATTTTGTGAGGTTGGTGTACGCTATCCTGTTCGCTGATTCCCGGCCCGAGTCGTTCCCCTATTGCCTGGAGGAGCGCGGCTCTGACCTGGCTCGGGCGGCATCGGGCTGGCTGGTGCCGGATGTGAGCTTGAGGAGAAGATCATGAATATCGACACCGCCGACCTCGCGCTGATAGGCGAGCTTACTGACGCGGAGACAGACCTGTTCCGCCTGGCTGCCCAGACCCTCCTGTCCAGGAGTTTCATCCTGCGCGGCACTGACAAGGGCGACACGCTGTGGGATTTTTCCATACGCAACATACGCCTTCTGGACGCGTGGTTCGCGTGCGCCGGGGTGCAGCTCAAACGGGACGAGATGCTGGGCGTCATCGCGCTGAGGCCCGGCTCGTCGATGCGGGCTCGCCTGTGTA
>JAFGUM010000592.1 GCA_016938515.1 Spirochaetales bacterium
CTGGCCATCGTCCATCTTCTCGCCTTCCTTGACCTTGAGCGCACCGGTGTTGTCCTTGATCGGACCGGTGAACACGTCCCAGGCGCCGGATACGATCTTGGCCTTCTGGGCATCCACGAGGTCGCGGACGTCCTGGGGAACGAGCGGGCTGTAATCGGCGAGCCGTACGACGTCGGCCGAGAGGCCTTCCCAGTACTGGTCGCTCTTCCAGGTACCGTTCATACCCTTGCGGATCGTATCGATATAGTACACACCCCAGTTCCAGACCGGGCTCGTCAGGACTGTGTCACCGACGAACTTGCGCATATCCGAGTCGTAGCCTATGGAAAGCTTGCCGCGTTCCTGGGCTGCCTTCTGCGGCTCGACCGTATCCTGGTGCTGCGTGATGATGTCGGCGCCGGCATCAAGCAGGGCTACCGCGGCTTCACGCTCCTTGACGGGGTCGTACCAGGTGTTCGTCCAGACGACGCGAACCTGTGCCTTGGGGTTAACCGAGCGTACGCCGAGCGTAAACGCGTTGATACCACGAACCACTTCCGGTATCGGGAAAGCGCCCGGATAGCCGATGATGTTCGACTTGGTCATTTTGCCGGCCACTATACCTGCCAGGTACCTGGCCTGGTAGATACGCCCAAAGTAGGTGGACATGTTGGCTGAAGTCTTGTAGCCAGAGCAGTGAACAAACTTGACGTCCGGAAATTCTGCGGCTACTTCGGCCATCGGATCCATATAGCCGAACGATGTCGCGTAGATCATGTCGTAGCCGTCCTGCGCGTACTGCCTGATGATGCGGGTGGCATCGGGGCCTTCCGGGACGTTTTCCATGTACGCCGTCTTGACCTTGTCGCCAAACTCGGCTTCAACGGCGAGGCGTCCCACATCATGCTCGTGCGTCCATCCGAGGTCGCCGGGAACGCCTATGTATATAAACGCTACTTTGTACGGCTCAGCCTTCTCGGGAGCGGGAGCGGGAGCCGCGACTGGCTCGGCTTTTTTAGCGCAACCGATTGCCGACAGCGCGACTGCCAGCGCGCACGCTACGGCTAGTGTCTTCTTCATGTGCTTTCTCCTTTATGGTACTACCTTACTAAACACCCCTGCCCGAACTATCCGGGTGGGATACGCAGACAAACACCAAGTAAACAACGCCACGCGTTTTCTGTCAAATGATTCTTCCTGTATC
>JAFGUM010000593.1 GCA_016938515.1 Spirochaetales bacterium
AGCTGAGACAGCTTCAGCTGAGACAGCCTCAGCTGAGACAGCCTCGGCGGAAACGACAATCTCGCCAGAGTGAGTAAACTTTACCGCGTTCTTGAACAGGTTTACCACTACTTGCCTGAGCCGCCCAGGATCACCCCGCACTATGGCCGGCAAGGAGTCGTCGATATCCAGAATAACTTCCAGGCCTTTCTTGTGGGCGTCAAGGATGATGAGGTCAACGGCTTGCCTCAGCATCACCCGGAGATCGTAGTCCATGGGCTCAAGGTCCAGCTTGCCCGCTTCTATCTTGGAAAAGTCCAGGATGTCGTTGATGAGGCCCAGCAGCACGTCAGCGGAGAACCTGACCGTCTTGATATAGTCGAGCTGCTCCTTGTCGAGGTCCGTATCAACGATCAGCTCTGTCATACCCAGGATGGTCTGGATGGGCGTGCGTATTTCGTGGCTCATGTTGGCAAGGAACTGGCTCTTCGTCTGCGTGGCTTTCTCTGCCTCTTCTTTGGCCGATACCAGATCGCGTTCACGCAGTTTCTGTTCTGTAACGTCTTCAAACGAACACCAGAGCCATCGCTCCGTCGAGGCGTTCTCGCTGGCTGGCGCCACGGTATCCAGCGGAGAGAGCGTCGTTCGCAGCCACAGCCGCTCTCCAGCCGCGCTGCGCACGCCGCTTTCAACCGTGGCAGACCCCATGCGACCGAGCAGCACCTCGTTGACGTAGTACGAGTACCGGAACGACTCCCGCTCTTCCAGCCAGTCGAACAAAGGAACCGCCAGCCTGTCAGGCACAAAACCGGCGAGCTTCATGAAGAGATCCGCGAACGCGGCGTTCCACAGCGCCGGAATGCCACGCTCGTTGAGGACTATTATAGGCTGCCGCGCCTGCTCAAAGGCTGCGCGATGGATAGTATCCGGTAGAGGCATCGACACTCCCTGCTAAAAGTTCGCCTTGAGAATTTCCAGCGTCTTCCTCAGTATCTGTTCTGGTTTGAGCGGCTTGACCATGTAGCTCTTGACGCCGGACTTGAACGATTTGACCACCGCTTCCCGCTGCGTAACCGCAGACAGCACGATGATGGGCATATCCAGATCCTGCGCCCTGAGCTCTGCGAGCACGCCAAACCCGTCTATCTCGGGCATTCGCAAATCAAGGAAAACCAGATCGAACACGCGGGTGCGGACGGCTGACAGAAAATCCCTGCCGCTCGAGAACGTCTCCACCGTTGCACCCACCGCCTCGAAGGTCGTCTTGATCAGTTCCTGAATCACAAAATCATCATCCACTGCCGCTATCGAAAGGCCCTCACCCAAATTTTTGGCAGATTCTATCGAGAATTGTGGTTTCGCCTTTTCTGTCTCAAATCGCATCTCTACCGATTCATGCCCGGATGTCGACCCCTGGGACGACAGCACCCGGTCTGAAATGATAGCGGCTTTATCCTCGGGAGCGTCGGCCGCGCGGGCTGCTTCGGCAACGAGGCCGTCGAGCGCGTACTCGAGGCTCGTTACCACTTCGATGTCGCCGAGCTTGGGTTGCCCGGATACGAACTCCTTGACGAATGTTGACCGCGTGAGCACCTTGATATGCTTGTTCTTGGCCTGCGATGACTCGACTATTGTCTGCAGGAGGATTTCCAGGTTGGGCCCGTCCACAAACGACAGCTCCATATCGGA
>JAFGUM010000115.1 GCA_016938515.1 Spirochaetales bacterium
ATTGGCTACATGAGCCTTCATCCTGATGCCGCTGTCGTAGGTGAAGGCGGTAACCCCGAGCGCATTTTCCTCGCCCTCTCAAGCGCCCTGTTCCATCCGATTTTTGCCGGGTTTGTTCTGGCAGCCGTCCTCGCGGCGGTTATGTCGACGGCAGACTCCCAGCTGCTCGTGTTGACTTCCTCGCTTACCGAGGATGTGCCGTTCATCCAGAAGCTTGATGACAGCAAGAAGCGCTGGATAAGCCGCATTGGCGTCGTTGGTTTCGCGCTCGTCGCGTTTCTAATCGCGGCTACCGACAAGGGTAACATACTGAACATGGTAGGGTACGCGTGGGGTGGTTTTGGCGCGGCTTTTGGTCCGCTGGTCATCCTTGCGCTGTTCTGGCGTGGAACGACCTGGGCAGGAGCCTTGTCGGGTATGATTTCCGGCTCTATAACCATCGTGGTCGTCAAGAACTTCATAAAGATCCCGGGGGAATATTTTTACGAGTTGATGCCTGGCTTTATTATCTCGTTCATCGTTGTTGTGCTGGTAAGCCTCATCAGCAAGAAGCCTTCTGATGAAACCCTCGCGGCATTTGACGCGACGCACACAGAGATTCAGGCTTAAGCGGCGTCGCTGATTCGTAGCTCTTGGCCTCCGCGCATGTGGCGGAGGCCAGGAACTTAGCGTTCGATACCGTCCCGCGCCTGCACGCCTTGCTGGTAGTAGTGCTTTATTTCGCACATCTCGGTAACGAGATCTGCTGCGGCGAGTATGGAGTCCGGCGCGTACCTGCCGGTGATGACGAGTTCTACCTCGGGCGGCCGAGCCTGTATCAAGGAAAGCGCCTGGTCCTCGGTAGCGACGCCTACCTTGATGGCCACGTTGAGTTCGTCGAGTATCACGAGCCCGTACGCACCGGAGCTGAGAGCCGCGCGGGCTTCCTCGATGCCGGTCGCGGCCGCGTCAATGTCCGCCTGTTCTGGATCCCTGAATATGAAGCAGCCGCGTCCATACTGCTTTACGACGAGCCGTCCTGGTTCCAGAGCCGCCGCGAGCGTCTCCAGCGTTGCTATTTCAGAATATCGCATACCCTTTATAAACTGCCCGATGTATACAGACATCCCTGCGCCCAGCGCGCGCACGGCCAGCCCTATCGATGCTGTCGTCTTGCCCTTGCCGTTGCCCGTATATACCTGCATGTATCCAGTAGCCATCGAAACCTCCATGAGTCTCCACGGTACGGCTGTATGCGTGGCGTCGTCAAGTGTGGTTCCATTGTGATAGCCAATTCGCTATACTCTGAATCGATTACCGGAGGCTCCCTATGGATGGCAGATTCCTGCACGCCGTGTTGTTGCTGATACTGGTTACCGACCCGCTGGGCAACATACCGCTGTTCATAACGTCACTTGAGCGAGTAGCGCCCGCGCGCAGGAACCGCGTGATCGTGCGTGAGGTTGTCGTCGCTTTTCTCATACTGCTCCTCGCCATGATAGGCGGTCGAGGCGCGCTGGGCGTGCTGGGCATAGGGGACGCGAGCCTCAAAGCCGCCGGTGGCGTAATACTACTGCTCATCGCCATCAACATGATTTTTCCGGCTGCTGGCGCCCGAATGGGGGAGGGGCCAAGCGAGGGAGAGCCTCTGGTAGTTCCCATCGCGGTGCCGCTCATAGCCGGACCTTCAGCCATCGCAACGGCAATGCTGATAGCGGCTGAGGATCCGGCCAAGATGCCACTGTGGATAGGCGCGCTGGCCATATCAATGGCGGTGACGATGATAAGCCTTTTTATGTCCGCTACATTCAAGCGACTCCTCGGCGTGCAACTGCTCGCGGCCATAGAGCGGCTGATGGGCCTGGTGCTGACGGCTGTTTCCATAGACATGATAATGAGCGGCGCGGCCGCGTTTTTCAGAACGTCTCTATAGTCACGAGGGATGATGGCTCCGGCAGGTTGCGGAAAGGATACTATGAGCATATTCGAGGTTATAATGCTGCTGTGTTTCGGAGCCGCGTGGCCGGTTTCAATCTCCAAGTCGTTGAAAACGCGCAGCAACGGGGGCAAG
>JAFGUM010000594.1 GCA_016938515.1 Spirochaetales bacterium
AAGATCCTTGCCTGTATCGCGGAATTTACGCATGAACCTGATCGTATACGCGTTTCGCAGCGGAATGGCGTCTATCAGCGTCATCAAAAGTTCCCTGCCGTCAAGGTACAGGAAAAACAGTACGAATACGAAGAACGCGAGCGTGACTATAAAGCCCGTAACGTTGCGTACGAGTTCCGCTGTTATGCCGATAATGCGCTCGCCGTACGCTCCTATCATGCTCGCCAGCTGATCGGCTACGTCGATAGCGTGGAGATCGACGAGGCCACCCGAAAGCTCGGTGAGTTTCGCAGCCAAGGAGGCGAAACCGTCGCTGTGCATGAACGTTTCGCCCCGCTCTATAAACGCCAGCGTGATGTCCACCAGGTCCTGAACCTGACCCGCCAGAGCGAGTACCAACAAGGTAAGGGGAACGACGATGAGGAAAAGGGAACCAACCGAGAATGTCACCGCCATGACGGTTTGCCAGGCTTTATTCCGCTCAAGGCCAGCCTTCGTCGTCGTCGACCGGCGAAACAACGGCAACGATATACCATAGACCAGGCTGGCCCAGAGCAATATCGAGAAGAAAGGCTTGAAGAGCCTCGCTACCAGGACAAACAGGGCTCCGAACAGAGCCAGGAACACGACCCTCTGTATTTTCAATCCCTCGGTATGGTTGCTGTCCACTGTAAAGCCCTCCGGGGGCGATACTAGCATGGCGCGGGTGAGCGGGTCAGCGGGATGAACCATTGACCGATACCGACTCCAGTTATTACTATCCTCCACCATGATTACCCCAGACGCACTACGAAGCACATACCTGGAATTTTTCAGAACCAAGGACCACGCGGTCATATCAGGCAAGTCGCTCATACCCGAGAACGACCCCACGGTGCTGTTCACGACCGCGGGCATGCACCCGCTCGTGCCGTACCTGCTCGGGGAACCGCATCCGGCCGGCAAGCGCCTGGTGGACTACCAGAAGTGTGTACGCACCGGTGATATAGACGAGGTGGGCGATCCCGCTCACCTGACCTGCTTCGAGATGCTGGGGAACTGGTCGCTCGGCGACTACTTCAAAAAGGACTCCATCGCGTACTCGTGGGAATTCCTGACGTCCGCGGACTGGCTGGCGCTCGACCCGCGCAAGCTGTCGGTAACGGTGTTCATGGGTGACGATAACGCTCCGCGCGACGAGGAGTCGGCGACGCACTGGAAGGCGGTAGGTGTGCCGGATGATCGCATAGCCTACTTGCCGGCGAGCGATAACTGGTGGGCTGCCGGACCAACTGGCCCCTGCGGGCCGGACACCGAGATTTTCTACTGGGTAGGGGAGGGGCTGCCACCCGCCGGCTCCAACAAAGGTACCGACCCCGATAACTGGATGGAAATCTGGAACAACGTTTTTATGGAGTACAATCGCGTCGACGAGAAGACTCTGGTCAAGCTGCCGGCTCAGAACGTCGACACGGGCATGGGTCTGGAGCGTACGGTAACGGTGCTCAACGGCAAGACCAGCGTCTACCAGACCGAGATATTCCAGCCGGTCATCGCGTCCATCGAGAGCGTCTCGGGGTACGCGTACGGTAGCGATCCCGTCAAGGACAGCTCGGTTCGCATCATCGCCGACCATATCAGGGCGTCCACTTTTATTATAGGCGACCCCAAGGGTGTCTCGCCTTCCAACGTCGGCGCCGGGTACGTACTCAGGCGCCTGATACGCCGCGCGGTGAGGCACGGACGCAAGCTCGGCATAGAAGGCTCGTTCCTGTCCGCCCCTGCGGGCGTCGTCGTGGAACGTTTCGGAGCGGCGTACCCCGAGCTCGTTGAGAACCGCGAGCGCATCATGGGTGACCTCGAGCGAGAAGAAGCCAAGTTCCTCGAGACGCTGCAGAAGGGCGAGCACGAGTTCGAGAAGATGCTCCCCAACCTCCTCCGGAACCCGCAGAAGGTCATGTCCGGGCGCCTGGCGTTCAAGCTGTACGACACCTACGGCTTCCCCATAGAGCTTACCGAAGAACTGGCGGCGGAAAACGGTATGACCATAAACCGAGCCGAGTTTGACGAAGCCTTCAAGAAGCACCAGGAGCTATCCAGGGCGGGGGCGGAGCAGACGTTCAAAGGTGGGCTGGCAGACCAGTCCGAACAGACGACGAAGTACCACACCACCACGCACCTTTTACACAAGGCGCTCCGGATGGTGCTGGGGGATCACGTCGCGCAGAAGGGCAGCAACATCACGGCGGAGCGGCTGCGCTTCGACTTTTCACACCCGGCACCCATGACTGCTGACGAAATAGCCCGCGTACAGGCCATCGTCAACGAGCAGATCGGGCGGAACCTGCCGGTGACCATGGAGGTGATGCCGCTTGAAGACGCCAGGAATTCTGGTGCGATGGCGCTGTTCGGCGAGAAGTACGAGTCGGTTGTCAAAGTGTACACCATTGGTGATTTCTCAAAAGAAGTGTGCGGCGGGCCCCACGTGGAGCGTACGGGAGTGCTCGGCAGGTTCGTCATTCAGAAGGAACAAAGCTCATCCGCCGGTGTCAGGCGCATCCGGGCGGTACTTGAATAGCCGGGAAGACAAAATGAGGCACGGAGATAGTGAAAGAGTAACGAAGAGGATAAGAGAATAAGAGACAGGAAAGAGAAGATAGGAAAAGGCAGGCCACGGAGGCACGGAGACACGGAGA
>JAFGUM010000116.1 GCA_016938515.1 Spirochaetales bacterium
ACGATGCGACGAGCGTGCTTCTGTACCAGCGCGTCGTGCGTGGAGAAGATGAAGGTAGCGTTGCTCACCCTGTTTATCTCTCGCATGATGTCTACTATCTCTTCAGCCATGCGAGAATCGAGGTTGGCCGTCGGCTCGTCGGCGAGCACTATGTAGGGGTCTTTGACGAGTGCCCTCGCGATCGCGACGCGCTGCTCCTGTCCGCCTGACAGCTCGCGCGGGTACCGGTCTTCGAGACTGGCCAGCCCCACTTCCTCAATGACCCTGTCTGCCCGCGCTTTCATGTCGGCTTTGGAAAGCGTGCGCTCGATGACGAGCGGTAGCTCCACATTCTCTCGTACCGTCAACACCGGAATAAGGTTGTACGACTGGAATATGAACGAAATGTGCTTTTTGCGGTACGCAGAAAGCTGGTCTTCTTTCATGCCACCCAGAGGTGTTCCGTTGTACAGCACGGTTCCCGACGTAGGAGAATCGAGGCAGCCAACGATGTTGAGCAGTGTCGTTTTACCGGATCCCGACGGGCCGACTATGGCCAGGAATTCCCCTGGCTCGATTGAGAGGTCTACACCTCCGAGAGCCCGCACCTCATTCTCACCTTTTTTGTAGGTCTTGGTAACCTGCTCGAGCTGCAGAATAGCCGCCATGTTCATACCTCCCCGTTCTCGCTTCCAGCGGATACACCAGGAATGGCGTCTCCGATTCCGTTTCCATCAGCCCCTTGCGTCGGCCTGTTCATGCCGCTTTTGGCAAGACCTACCGTACCCAGCACCGAGCCAATGTTCATATCATTGAGGACTCCCGATGGCAGGAGTACCATGCTGCCCCGCGTTTTTATGGCGTCGTAGACCATGGCCATGCCCCTGAGCTGCAGGGCTTCCGGCTGGCCGCGATACGTTTCTGCAGCGGCGACAAACTGGCCGGCTACTTCTTTTTCCGCCTCGGCGAGCAGCACCCGGGCCTTTTTTTCACGCTCGGCCTGCGCCTGCTTGCTCATCACGTCTTCCAGATCCTGGGGCAATTGAATATCAACAAACTCAACGCTGAGTATCGTGATGCCCCAGGGATTGGTCTTGGCGTCGAGGATGCCCTGTATCTCGTGGTACAGAGTGTCTCTCTCAGCCAGCAGAGTGCTCAGACTGTATTTGCCAACCGAGTCCCGTAGTGCTGTCTGAGCCGAAAGCGTTACCGCTTCCAAAAAATCCTCAACTTCGAGGATGGCTTTCTGGGCGTCCCAGATCATCCAGAACGCCAGCGCGTCTACGTGTATGGGCACGGTGTCGCGCGTAAGAATACGCTCCGCGCTGAAGTCTGTAACGCGTATGCGCGTATCGACGACCGCGGCGCAGCGATCCGCTATTGGCGCCAGGAAGATGAGCCCTGGCCCCTTGACCCTGTGGAAGCGGCCAAACCTCAAAATGAGAGCCTTGTCCCACTGCGGCACCACCCGTATCGAAGGCCCCGCCACGATCGCCATCATTACTGCTACCGTGAATGGCAGCGCGGAGCCATCCGGCGAGTAGCCAAGCGAAGCCCAGGCACCGCCAATAGCCGTTGCAGAGAACAACGCTATCATCGCGAGCGCGATCGCGAGCAGCAATGCTGTCCATCTCGGATACACTGAATACAGCAAAGCTACCAGGGCCAGCGCTGTGTAGCCCCGTATCAGCAGCGCCGGATTCGGTTCACCGTATACAAGACCACCCAGCGCTACCCCGAGCGACGCGATGACGACCATCAGCATAAAAGAAAAGATGCTGAAGGAAAAATCGTCTCTGCTAGCTCTGGCCGGCGGGTTCTTGATACGAGGATTCTCCTCAACATTCTTGCTCTCTCCAAAACCAAAAAGACCCATGATTACTCCTCCGCTCCACGCGTCAGACTTTGGAAGCCATCCTGGACGGCGTTGACTACCTCATCCACAGAGAACCCATAACTGATGGCCTTGGACATAAAAGGCCGCACGAGGCTCTCGAGCATTCCCTCTCGCTCTACCTCGGTGAGCCGTATTTCCTTGTCGCTGATGAAGGTGCCCGTCCCTTGCTGCGTATTGACGATGCCGCGTATCTCCATCTCGTTGTACGCTCTTGCCACCGTATTCGGGTTTATCTTCAGGTCTACCGCGAGGCTTCTAACGGTAGGCAGCTGATCACCCACTATAAAACGGCCGTCGGCGATGGCAAATTCAACCTGCAGTATTATCTGCTTGTAAAACGGTACGCCGCTTTTGGCGTCGAGGCTGAACTGGATGGGCTTTCTTTCGGGCGCTGGAGCCACCGACTCACCTCCAATACATCTGGTTGTATTAGTTTAATAGTACAATGATAATCTAGTACAGTTGTGAGAAGCTGTCAACAATAAAAACACCGACCAGCGCGTCAGCGCCAGCCGGTGCGGTATACAACCAGTGGATTCGTCAAGTAGCCGGGATACTCTACTCCAAGCTCACTACTATGGTGGCGTCCAGTTCCAGGTATGGCTCCAGAAGCAAGGCATCGAGGAACGACGAATACCCCGATTGCGCCACCAGGTCTCGCAGGGCGCTAAACCCGCTGCCAGACGCTACGGCTACCGGCGTAGGCACGAAGCCTCCATCTGTTACATAGCTATATTCGCCCTGGGATACCGATCTCTCAACGCCAGTTGAGGAGCGTAGCGTTACGATACCATGGTCGACCAACAGGTTTACCCCATCAAACTCAAACCCGGTGCCTCGTACAGACGCCGTGGCTGTGGGGCTCTTTACCCTGAACTGGGTCGTCTGCCCCGGCTGCGGCTTTACGTCGGCCTTGACGCGTCCGGCCAGCAGAAACAGCTGCGTCTGGGTTCCTGATTCTGACTCGAGTATCTCCTCGAGCGTGAGCCTGGTTATTGGTTTTACCGTTATGGTGGCCAGACCAACCTTGAGCAACACCGTGCTCTTGAACCCGGTAGAAACTATGGTGCCACCAGGCAGTACGATGCCGGCCTTTGCCACGGCCCAGGCTTTTCCGGGAGCCTGGAACTCTACCTTGCCGGCTACCTCGACTATGGTCGCGCCGGTTGCCGCCGAAGCAGCGGCTACCACAAAAAGAAGTATCGTTCCAACAATTATCCACGTCTTTTTCATGTGCATACCATGCCTTTCATCACGCAGGAGCCGTGCTGGCTACCCGCGTTCCATTTTACAGATTGATACGGGCCGACAGCGAGCCCAGAAGCGTCATCGCAGACTCCGTAGCCGATCCGGGTACGAAGGCACCTCCCGACACGGAAAGAGCCACATCCTCGGCAAGCTGATAAGCGGCTCGTACAGACCCCTCGCTACCCAGGTAGGCGGCTGCTCCTTCCGCTCCGGGCTGGAACAGAGTCGATACGTTGGCCGAAACCGAAAGGCCTGGTAGAGGTGCGAGCGCCCCGTCGAGGGACAGGGCAAGCGCGTCCGAGAACGCGGTAGATCCGATGATGGCGATGGGGCTGTTCGTCATAGGCTCGAATGCCCGCATCGCCGCATCGCCGTCATGGTCTCCACTGGCCCATGACAATGAAGCGGCGAGGCTGAGCCCCATGGTGTCCGGCAATGACACACCAACACGCCCGCCTGAAGCGAGCGAGTAGAACACCGTAGCGTCCTCCTGGCCCAGCTCTACTATGCCGAACCAGCGCCAGCCAACCGTGCTGTTGAGCCGGCCTTCTACGTAGGGTTCCAGGTACTGCGTGTGCGTTGCAACACCCTCATCGATGTCAAACTGCGCCCACAGGTCTACACCGGCGTCGAGCATGGGCAGAGGTTCTATCGCCCGAACACCCGCAAAGGCAAACAGGTGCTTACGGGCAAACATGGCGGCGGCATCGCCTCCGTCGTCTGCCCAGCGCTCTTCATCGTCTGCATCCAGGAGGATCAACGCGTCTTCCTTGAACGTAAGACCCGTATAGCCAGCGCCGGCGCTCGCGATTATCGAACCATAATTCAGCACGGCGCGAGCGCCATCAAAAGTACCGTCGACGACGCGCTTCGCGGCGTCTGCAAACGGGACGCGCCCCACGGACCAGGCAAGCCCGCTGTTTTCGCTCAGCGCCAAAAAGCCTTCCCACTCAAGGCGCCCCGCCGTAATCGCGTACGGCACGACCTCGGTCGTGGCATCCGCTGACAGCGCAAAGTCTCCGGAAAAGCGGTACCACAGCGATACATACAGCGACGATGAATCCCCCGTCGGCGTAGACAGCCACGCGAGCACGTCATTTTCCTGGGACAACGTCACTGCCGTATCCTGTGTCACGATCGACGTAACGTCGGAAACGTCAGCGCCAAAATCAATCGCGTACGCACCAGAAAAACCAGCCAGTGTTACGATGAGCATGAGCCATACTACACGACGCTTCATTCCCGCACCCCCGCTTCGTCCGCCGCGCGGCCTACCATGGTAAGGGCCAAGACCCCGGATAGCGTCGAGCCCGGGTCGGAACGCCCCTGTAGTACCCGCGAGTATACCAAGTGCCGATACGCGTACCTTGGCCCCGGGAACCACGAGTACCACAGCCCGCCAGTCAGGTTAAAAGCCCGCATCAGCGCGTATGAGTAGTCATCTACGCGTACGGGAGCGTCCATCGCCGCGTCAAGGGGCAACCAGCCTGCGGAGCGGACAAAATCGAAGGCGGCCACTTCGTCGGCGTCTGCGTCGATCTGCCCCGAAGCGGCGGCTGCGAGGTATGCAGCCTGGCCAACCGTAACGTGATCAGCCTGAGCCAGAGCGTCCATGTACTCAGCCGACTGAGCTGACGCTCCGAACAATGCGAAAACCA
>JAFGUM010000595.1 GCA_016938515.1 Spirochaetales bacterium
CTTCTCTTGACTAATCGTTCGTTCCGTATAAGACTACAGTCATAATGAGTGATTACCTCGACCCGAATAACCAGGAACTGCTCAAGGATTTTTTTGCAGAGGCGCGCGCGCAAGTAGACGCTCTCGAGCAGAATATTCTGGTTCTCGAGAATGATCCCGCCAATTCAGACGCCGTTGACGAGATATTCCGGGCCGCGCATACGCTGAAGGGCGGCGCCGGAACCGTGGAAATGACCGAGTTGGCCGGGTTTACGCATGTCATGGAAGATCTGCTGGACGCCATACGGTCCAAAGTGGTGTCGGTCGACGAAGATGTGATAGACGCGTTGCTGTCGGGCATAGACGTGATCAAGGCCATGCTGGACTCGCGGGCCGACGGTGCCCCCTATTCTGGCGATACGAGCGCCGAACACGACAGGCTCCAGTCCTTTATTCCCGCCAAGAAGGGCAAGCAGGCTCCCGCGCCCGCCAAACCCAAACCAACCCCGGCTTCAGCCGCTGCTCCAGCAGCTGTCGCTGGCGCGCCTGTCGCTCACGTCCAGCTTACCGAATACGAAATGCTCGAGATGCGCGAGGCCGCCGGTACCGACCGGATGGTCTACCTCGTTTCAGTTGATTTTGACGAATCCAACGTGATGAACACGGTGAGCGCCATCCACGCGTTCGCGGCATTGCGAGAATCCGGCACCGTTCTCAAGACAGACCCCGACTTCGAGAGCCTGTACGAGGATGTGTTCTATCCAACCGTCAAGTATTACGTTGCGACGAAGCTGAGCGTAGACGAGCTTACCGCGGCCGTTACCCTTCCGGACGTGGTTACCGCCGTTCAGATATCAACGGTGTCTACAGAGGGAGCCGGATCACCACCCAGTGCAGCACAGGCTGCTCCAGCACGAGCCGTTTCAACCCCAGCACCGGCACCAAACCCAGTAGAAGCCACACCGACTCCAGCACCCAGCGCCGCGGTTGCTCCGCCCACGGTTGCGCCGCCCACGGTTGCGCCGGACGCGCC
>JAFGUM010000117.1 GCA_016938515.1 Spirochaetales bacterium
GTTAGCGGTGACGGCTCGTATACCTACAGTCTGTCGGCTACCGACAAGGCCGGCAATGCCGGCAAAGCGGTCGCGGCGGCCATAGTCGTAGACACCCAGAACAAGGCTGTACGTCTGTCGCTGGACAAGCGCGACTTCAGCCCCAACGGTGACGGCGTCGCCGATACGGTAGCCCTGCTGCCGGAAAGCCAGTCCGCTACGGTTATCCGCTCGTGGAACCTCACCGTTATGGACTCTGGCGATGCCAGGATACGCGCGTATTCTGGCTCTGGCGCGCTACCCGCCCGGCTTGTCTGGGATGGCAAGCAAGATTCGGGTAACCGGGCCGCTGACGGCGTGTACCACGCGCTTATAGAGGTACGATACGTTACCGATGAAGTAGAGACCGCGCGTTCTGTAGACATAGGCCTCGATACGGCAGCGCCGGCTATTGAACTTTCAGCAGAAGATACGCTGTTTAGCCCTGACGGCGACGGCCGCAAGGATGCGGTGCGATTCTTCCAGAAGACAGTGCCAGGCGACACGTGGGAAGGTCGCGTTACCGGAGCCGGTGGCGAGACTATACGCTCGTGGACGTGGCAGGGGCAAGCTGACGATTTTGAGTGGGATGGTGCCGACGCGGAGGGCAACAAGATTCCAGACGGCGCGTACCGCTACGTTGTCGCATCGTCAGACCCGGCGGGAAACACCACCGAGCGAACGGTGGACAGGATTGTCGTAGACACGAGGCCGACGCAAGTATTTATAACATCAAGCGCGCAGGGATTTAGCCCCAACGGCGATGGCGTGGCGGACGAGCAGTCTTTTGGGCTCGTCGTAAAGCTGCTGGATGGCATAGAGTCGTGGCGCCTGGCGATGGTAGATCAGAGCGGCGTCGAGCGGCGGGTTTTTGAAGGCAAGGGAAAGGCGAGCATACCGGCTACCCAGGTATGGGATGGTACTCTGGCCGACGGCTCGGTGAACCAGGGCGAATACACGGCTGTGTTCACCGTAGACTACCTTAAGGGCGACCGGGCAGTAGCCCGTAGCGGCGCGTTTACGCTCGATGTTGAAGGGCCCAAAGTGTCGCTGTCTACGTCGCCGCGCTACTTTAGCCCGGACAATGACGGGGTAGACGACGAGCTCAAGCTGTCCTTGGCGGTAGCGGATGCCAGCGTCGTTGATTCGTGGCGCTTCGAGATAGTAGAGGTCGCCGTCGTAGAGGGCTCGGGCGCCCGCAAGGAACGCCCGTTCTTTACGTGGAGCGGCAGGGGCAAGCCCGCCGAGCGGCTCGTCTGGGACGGTCGTTCGCAGAAAGGCGAGCTCGTAGAAGCGGCGACGGATTATCCATACAGGCTCACGATTATGGATACTCTTGGAAACAAGACCGTCGTTGAAGGCTCGATCAGCGTCGACGTTCTGGTTATTCGCGACGGTGACCGCCTCAAGATAAAGGTGCCGTCGATAGTGTTCCGCGCGGGGTTCGCTGACTTCAACGAGCTGAGCCAGGAGACCCTCGACCGCAACGCCGAGGTGCTCAAGCGTATCGCCCTCATCCTCAACCGGTTCAAGGATTATAAGATCCGCGTTGAAGGCCACGCCAATTCCGTCTCCAAAATATCCAGGCTAAGCCAAGCGGCGATAGACAAGGAAGAGACGGGAGAGTTGCTCAAGCTGTCGACGGAACGAGCCGAGGCCGTGATGAAAAAACTCATAGAGTACGGGGTGGATCCGAAGCGCCTGTCTGTACGCGGACTTGGTTCGTCAGAGCCGGTAGTCGCGTTCAGCGACGCGGAGAACAGGTGGAAGAATAGGCGTGTAGAGTTTATCCTGATCAAGGAGTAACGGCACACAACAATGACTGAACTGAAGCCCCGGGTAATACGCCCGGGGCTTCCTTGATTCCGGCCGGGGCTTCGTATACATTGGTACGTATGCCAATACCAGAATTTCCCGAGTTTGCGCCAATCTCCCTCGATATGCGGTCGGAGATGTACCCTTCCCTCAATATGCTGCTGGACGGGGTTTCAGAGTTCACCTTTTCCGGCTTGTACCTTTTCAGGGACACATACAAGTATCATGTTTCGCACCTCGTGGGTACGACCTTTATCATCTCTGGTGAAAAACGCGGCGAGCGCTTCTTTTTTACCCCGTGTTGCGTGCCTACGGTGCCTATCCTCGAGACTTTGTTCGAGGATCACGCGTACCTCAAGAACGTGCCGGAAAGCAAGTGCAAGAGCGAGCGCATCAGGCTCGAGTCCGCTGGCTTCCAGGTGGTGGAGGATCGTGATAATTTTGACTACCTGTACGACCGCAAGGATCTCGCGGAGCTATCCGGCAAGGCTTACCACAAAAAGCGCAACCTGGTAAACGCGTTTATCAATTCCTATACGTACGAACAGAAAATGCTCGATGATAGCACGATGCGGGACGCGATATTCGTGCTGGACGCGTGGCGCGACGAGAAGGGTGTGGATGGTGACTACGTCGCCGCCAGGGAGGCGCTGGAGCGCTACGAGGTACTGGGTATGCGCGGCGCCGTGTACTACGTAGACGGCAAACCCGCCGGCTACGCGCTCGGCGAGCCCATAGCCAAAGCCAGGATGTTCGCCGTCCATTTTGAGAAGGCTATCGGCCAGTACAAAGGGCTGTACCAGTTTATCAACCAGGCTTTTGCCCAAACCCTGCCATCGTACGTGAAGTACGTCAACCGAGAGCAGGATCTGGGAGACGAGGGGCTCAGGCAGGCTAAGATGACGTACCGGCCATCGGGTTTCGTCAGAAAGTACCGGGTTTTGCCTCGATGAGGCTGCTATATGGACTATAACCGCATCACGAGCTTCGGGCTGGAAGAAGCCTGGCCGGTACGCGCCGATATCCCGTCCGCGGCGGCGGCTGACGCGGCTCTGGATGGCGTGCGCTCCCTCGTTGGCTACCTCGCCGAGAAGACCACGTGCATTACCATGCTGGCTGGTTCCGGGTCTCGCTGGGTAGCCTCATTGGCGGCCGCGAAGGCCGCCGGGCGCGAGAGCGGTGCGGACGAAAAAGCGCCGCGCGGGCTGTTTCCAGTGTATAACGCGCTGGGTTTTGGCCCTGACCCACTGCCGATAGCCGGATACGCGCTGGCCGCGGTCAGAGACCTCGGGCATCACCTGATCGTGGTGCGCGGCTGGGAGCGGCGCATACAGGCAGAAATCCTGGAACCGCTGGACTATGCCCCCGGTTCGTGGAGCTTTGCTACGCAGGATGCGCCCGGAGGCAAGCCGCGGGGGCACGGTGACGCCGCGTTTCAGACGATGGCGCTCTGGTCATCGAGTAAGTACGTCGTAATAAATTTTGGCGGCGACGCTTCTAGCCCCCTGTCGGCGCTCGATTCCCTGGCCGTCATGGACGCGCTGGCGCGGGAACATGGCGATGGGGCTCCTGGTCTGATCATGCCCTCAGCGCTGGTACGGTCTCCTTCGTACCCGGTCTCCGTCGGGCCTGATGGCTTGCCCACCGCTTTTGGCCACGCGAAGCTCAGCGGCTCCGCCTCCGTATCCAACGCGGAATATGGCTATACAAACGTGGGGGTACGCGTGTATCGCGCGGCTGCCCTGCGCGAAGCCATCCTGAGCATCAGGGAACGGTACTGGAGCGAGGCCGGCGGGTACGCCATACCCGGCAACGCCCCGGCAGACGGCGATCCCGCGGGTGGCGAGTTCGCGCTGGACAACGTAGACGCGCTGATGGCTGAGCAGGGGCGGGCTCGCCTGCTCCCCGTTGCCAGGGCTGAGGAGCTGTCACCCGTCAAGAGCCTCGACGACGTGCCGCGCTTCGAACGCGACGTACGCGTAGTCTGCGCAGACTGGGCCCTGGCTTACTCGAACAGCGGCTTGGGTTTGGAGAAAAAATAGCCCTGGCCAAAGTCAACGTTCAGCTCTATCAGCTTGTCACGTATCGTTTCACTCTTTACAAACTCGGCTATTGTCTTGAGGCCCATCACGTGCCCTATCGAGTTGATGGAGTCTACCATCGTATAGCTGATACGGCTCTCGTCTATGTTCTGCACGAAGGAACCGTCTATCTTGATATAGTCTACTGGTAGATTGCGCAGATACCCAAACGACGAGAAACCGGCGCCAAAATCGTCCAGCGCGAAGGTAAAACCTTCGCCCTTGAGACGATTTATGAAGCGGGTCGCGTAGGACAGGTTTTGTATGGCCGCGGTTTCGGTTATTTCAAGGCAGAAGTCGCTGGCAGACAGCGAGTATTTGTTGAGGTTGTACAGAATGGTGTCGATGAGCGCCTCGTCCAGCAAGGACGGGCCGGAAAGGTTTACGGAGAATATCCGATCCGCCAACGGGGATTTCTGGTCAGACAGGATTCTGAACGAGCGCATCGAGTTTTCCAGCACCCAGCGGTCTATCTGGGGCATAAGGTTGTAGCGCTCGGCAGCGGGGATAAAGTCTGTAGGCCCCGCTATCGAGCCATCTTCGTTTACGAGCCTGAGCAGGAGTTCGATCTTGGGTTTCTGCCCTGAAGCGCTATCGAGCGGTTCTATGGGTTGGTAGTACAGGACGAACCTGTTCTCTTCCACGGCGTGGTTTATCTTGCCTATCCACTCCATGTCACCGCGGCGGCGCCTGAACTTGCTTTCCTGTGGCTGGAAGACGGTTATCTTGTTACCACCTTCTTCCTTGGAGATGTGACACGAATCATCGGCCGCCGCCAGTACAGCGTGTATGTCACCCGTATCCCTGTCTATAGGCACAATGCCGATGCTCAGCGTTACCGGGAACGCGGTGTTCTGCCACTGGAAGCGCTGCCGCTGTACGGCGCTCTGCAGCCTGTTGCCAACGCTTATGGTGTCTTCAGACGGGCAATTCATCAGGATGATGGCAAACTCATCGGGGCCAATTCTTGCGGAAAGATCGTGGCGCTGGATGTTTGTCTGTATATGACTGGCGATCTGCCGCAGCAACTCGTCGCCGGCTATGGTGCCGCAGGTGTCGTTGATGGCCTTGAAGCGGTCTATGTCAAGAATGAGGAGAGAGTGCGTGCCGCCTATCATTTTGACGTTCTTGAGTATCTCGCCCAGCTTGTAGCCAAATTCCTCGCGGTTTGATAGCCCGGTCAGGCTGTCGTGGCTGGACTGGTAATTGAGCGATTCTGACAGGCGCCTGAGCTCGGTTATGTCCCTGAGCGTGATGAGGTATCCGTCAGTTGAGTTGGAGTGCTCGTGAATCCTCGTTATTGAGCCGTCTAGCACGAGTGTCTGCCCCAGCTGGTTCCTGAGCGTAACGTCGTTGAAGAAGGTGGAGCGTTCTCCAATGCTGGTAACGCTTGAGAGTATGTCCTGCTTAGACGTGGCTTCGGTGAGCGTCAAGAAGCGGGTGATGCTCTTGCCGCGCGTATCAACCTCGCGTACACCGGTTATATCTTCCGCTACCGTATTCATAAACTGCACGTTCTGATCCATGTCGATGGCGATGATGCCGTCGTTTATTGAGTGCAGTATGGCGCTGAACAGGCGCTCCTGGCGCGTCAGCTTTCTGGACATTTCGTGCTTGTACAGGGCTATATCTATAGTTGTGTACAGTTCCCGCTCTTTGAATGGCTTGAGGATGTACCCGTAGGGCTGAACTTCCTTGGCTCGTTCGAGCGTCTTCTCATCCGTGTAGGCCGTGAGGAAGATGAAAGGTATGTCCTTGACCGCCTTGATGGCTCTGGCCGCGGCGACACCATCCATCTCGCCCGCGAGCATTATGTCCATAAGTATTATGTCTGGTTCCAGTTCGAGAGCCAGCTTGACGGCTTCGTCGCCTTCTCCAGCCATGCCCACGACGGAGTAGCCGAAACGCTCCAGTCTGCGCTGAAGGTCTATGGCTATGATTTTTTCGTCTTCAACTATTAATACTCGCTCGTTGTTCATCAATCAGGCTCCAGCAAAAAACAATTGATGCGTACGTTTCCAGTATAAGCGATTTTTTGCCAGTTTTAATAGTAGACTCGTGTAATTGTTGTATGTTGCGCTGGTTTCAGCAAGGCGCGCTTCTGGACGAAGAACGGCACGCTCGATGGGGTGGCCGCAATGGTAAAACCATGGTGCACGATACGCGGTGTGACTATGAAGTGGAGCCGCGTGCCATTCTTCGTGAAGACAGTATGTCGATTTCACGA
>JAFGUM010000118.1 GCA_016938515.1 Spirochaetales bacterium
CTGAGTGCGTCCATAACCCTACCATCAAACCCTCCCGACAGGCCTTTGGCGAAGTACAGGGGAGTTGAAGCGCTGACGCCATCAACACCAGATACCATCTTTGGTACCAGAAACTGCCTCATGGCCATCGGCCAGTTGCCGTAGGCAAAGGCCAAACCGGCCAGAGCAGGGTTCATCCAGTTTGATCCAAGCCCGCCAAAGGCGGCTTTGACTATAAAAATTGCAAAAGCAGCTGAAGACGCCGGCACGTACCAGGGCACCCCGGGAGGCATCGCGGATGCTATGAGCAGCCCCGTGAGTACTGCGCTGCCGTCCCCGAGCGTCCACTTACCCAGGAGTCCGGACGCGACAGCCTCTGATATCATTGCCACAGCGATGCTGACGACCCACACTCTCACGGCAAAGCTGCCATACAGCATCGAAGACCATAGCACCATTGGCACGAGCGTCGCGGAGGCTATCCAGGTAGCGTTGGCACTCGTCCGCCAGTCGTGCGTATAGGGGGGGTACAGTGGCTTGTTGCTCGCGCTCATGATAGCCCCTCCTTGGCGCGAGCTTCGTCGAACACCCGTACAAGCGGTATCCGCGATCTGCAAACGTAGGCGCAGGCACCACACGAGGTACAGCTCTGCAAACCGGTAGCGATAGCTATTTCCATCCTGCCAACCTTGAGGTTCTTGTATATCGTATACGGATCCAGGCCTTCCGGGCAGGCGGTCAGGCACTCGCCACAACGGACGCAAGGCCGCTCAGGAGCGGTTTTGGTCTCATCTCCGCGCAGCGCGAGTATGGCCCTCGTTGTTCTGGTAACGGGAGTGTCTAGATCGATCGCCGCACGCCCCCTATACGGGCCACCAATGACCAGAATCTCGGGCTTGCCAGAAAAACCACCGCATTCTTCTATTAGGTCACCAATGGGTGCTCCGATTCGGGCTTTTAAGATAGCCGGATTCTTTACCGCCCCACCGCCTACGTGGACGTACTGCTCTATGTGGGGTTTGTTGGATACAACCGCCTCGTGCAACGCCACCAGAGTCGCTGGAGCTATGGTAAACAAGTCGCCTGCTACGGGCACCTCCAGAGCGGCGGCTATCTGCGAAGGCATATCCTGCGGGAATCGCCGCTTAAAAAACTGCAGCGTCATTGCTGGCTCTGCGGTATGCAGCGCGGCTTCAAAAGCCGCGAGGCTTTCACGCGGAACGCTCTCGTCCACCGCGACGATGATCTTGCCGGGCGAAGCTACCCTGGCAGCTATGGCGCAGCCATCAACCACGTCCATAGGTCGCAATGACAGCAGTGTTTCTTCTACCCTGCGGTACGGATCCATCTCGAGTGCGTTTACTACCATGACGAAACCAGGCTTGGAAGCGCGATCGGTGAGTATATCGGACAGGGGCAAGCCGGTGGAGACGCACACGATGCCCTTGTCGTGGATAATATGAGCTATATCAGCCTTGTTAAGAGACTTCCAGAGGTAGCGCTCCGGCTTTTTGCCCAGCATGCTGAAGGCGCCTTCGAGTGACACCACCACCGCGAAGGTGTCGTAGCCACCCGGAGCCCGAACCCGCTCTATACGCCTTACGACGCCAGGGATAGGCGAATGGACGTTCGCAGATCGCTTGCCTACCGCTCGCGCCAGCAGCTGTCCTTCACGCACTTCCTGCCCGACGCTTACGACGGGAGAAGCCTCCGTCGCATTCAAAGACTCACGTAGCACGACCATGGCGTGCATGGGTAAAAAGGCGTTTTCAACGTGTCCCGTTCTCAGCGGTATGCGATGATCCACTGACACCCCACCGTGCCTGAATCCTCGGGGTCGTATCATGCGTCCAGTCCGATCGGTACGGTTTATACAACCGTCACTTTGTAATAAACAGCCCGCTACAGCGAACCGCCATAGTATTTCAACGCCATGGCAACAGTGCATCCCGCCGCCAGGGTGGCCCTATTATCAGTAATATGCACCCATCATTGCAAGGCCGCCGCGTCTTGGACACCATCGTAATGTACCGGATTTCCCGCGATGCCAACTGCAGCAGCCTCATTCAGAATAAACAGCACGTCTACCAGGTCATGCGCGCGTACCCGATCCACATCGGCGATGCTTGCTCCGTCGCCCCCTGGAATGCGCTCGACACGGCCACTCGTCTCTGCATACCGGTATGCTTCATTATAGGTAGTGCCACCCCAGACGGCTTCTCCCAATCGACCGTAGGTTATGGCGTACTGAAACGCTATGTGCTCGCTTAGAAGCGCTTCCGGCTCTGTATCCGAGGGAAGAGTGCCTCGCTCCAGATGAAGCGGTTGCGCAGAAAACTGCGTGTTCCCTGGCCTTGCGGGCAGTACGAGAGATAGCATCAAAATTGCCATGACAGGCACGGATACGACCAGAAGAATGCTTCGGGCTTCTTGCATAGACCCTCGTTGCGTGATTGGCTTGAAGACCGGAGCCGGGTGCAGCCATCGCCGCGTACGCGCCTTCTCCAATGCGGGACTAACGGTACGCACAAGTATCGGCGCCAGAGCCACCGACACGGCCAGGTATGGCAGTAGTCCCGTGTCCAGCGCGAGCAATGCCAGAGACGCGACGACGTACGGCCACAGCATCGCGGGTAGACGCCGTGGCCATCCAGAGCGTAGCACAGGTATCGCAACCGCTCCAGCGGCCTCAAGCACTACGACGAGCGCTGCGGCTTCCACGCTGGCTCCGCCTAGCACCGGCAGCCAGGCAATCGCGTTGATACCACCATCTATCCACGTATAGCCTGGCTTGCGCAGCACCAGATACACAGCCCACAGCACAGCGGGCAGCCACACGAGAGCAGGCGCGCTGCGGCCTGGTTTCGCATCCCACGCCCAGTTGACGCCAAGACCAGATACCGCGGCTACGATGGTTTCGTCTGCCTTGCCCGATGATGTGAGTACGTACAAGAGTCGCCAGATGGCATCGTCTGGGCTTTTGACAAAAAAACGGCGTTCCAGGTCGTCAAACAGGGGTGTCCGTCGTGGATCTCCCTCAAGCGCGCGCAACCGTGCCTCTGCAAACGGTACGAGAACGACGCGCGAAAAATCGCTTAAAGGTAGCTGTATGGCCGATGCGCTTATTGTCCTGGTCAACCCCGCTTCTGCCAGGACTCCGAGCACGGCGCGTTCGTCAACCTCTTCGGGCACCGCGATGACGCGAGCTGTTTGTCCAGTCGCCGCACGGTCTACTACGAATACCAGGACAAGAGCCGCGAGGAGAAGGATTGATGCAATCGGGAGAACGCGATAGAGCCTGTTCACGCTGCTACAGTGTATTTACCGCCATCGCGATAAAAAACCCCATGACGCTACCGGCGATTACCTGGGGAAACGTATGGCCGTTTATTTCCTTTACCGGTTTGAAGCTGATGTGCAAACGCTTCGACACCTTGGTGCCCAGGCTATTGAGGGCTTTTGCCTGCAAGCCAGCGGATCGCCGTACACCCATCGCGTCTCTGATAACGACCAGGGCAAAAAAGAACGACAGCGCGAACAGATCAGACGTCACGCCGCTGGAAAAAGCTATAGACGTGGTAATGGCAACCACGAGGGCGCTATGACTAGATGGCATACCTCCTGTACGCCATAAGATGGTACTTATCAGTTCCTGTATGGACGCCTTGCGATTGGTAAGCAAAACGATAAGGGCTTTGGCGAACTGTGCGGTAAAGAGGCTCAAGACAGCGGACAGGAACACTCCGTTTTTAAGTATAGCTTCTACTGCCTGGGCTTTGTGGTGTTCCATCGACTGAATTTCAGGTATAATTACAGTCCTTGTCAAGCCATAGTGCGCGAAGAGAATCCATAGCCAGAAGCCAGGAAGGGATGCAGTGCCCTACACCACCAGAAAGCTACGCATAGGCGCGGATGACGCTGGCCGCCGTCTAGATCGCATAGTACGAGTCGTACTCCGCGACGCGCCGCTATCACTCGTATACAAGCTGTTCCGCAACGGTTCGGTGAGGCTACAAGGAGCCAGGGTAGACGCATCGCACAAGGTAAGCGTGGGAGAGGTAATAGAATTGCGGCTACCTGACTCATCGATCCTTCCTGAGCACGAGTCGAGCAGAGCAGAGCCTGACAGCGGTGCCTCGCTTGCTTTTCAGAACATGCTCATTTTCGAGACGCCGAAACTAGCCGTCGTCAACAAGCCTCGCGGCGTTCTTTCGCACGGCACGGGTGGTGTGGATGAAGCCGCCAGAGCATATTATTCCAGCCGCTCCGCGGCGTCGCTGGCCTTTGTTCCAGCACCACTGCACCGACTGGACCGCAACACCTCTGGCGCCCTCGCTGTTTCAGCCAGCCTCGCAGGAGCCGTAGCCTTCAGCGAAGCGCTACGGAACGGCCTCGTCGGCAAGGAATACCTTGCGGTTCTGAGCGGTGAGTTGTCTGAAGAGCAGGAATGGATGGACACGCTTGATCGTGACGAGGCGACCAAAACGTCCGTCGTGGCCAACCAGGGCAGCCTCGCCATCGCCCGCGCTACCCCGGTTGCACGGCGAAACGGCTACACGCTCGCAAAGATTCGCCTGTATACCGGTCGCACGCACCAGATACGAGCCCAGGCCGCGGCGAGGAACCTCACGCTGGCCGGTGATTCCAAATACGGCGGCGCGCCTCTGGCAGGCGGCTATATCCTGCACTGCGCCGCGCTTGAGATGCCGGCCGGTGTCGCCTCCGATTCACCAGCGCGTGTCATCGCCCCCCTGCCCGCGCACGCGACAGAGACCATTATCAGGCTGTTTGGCAGCCTGGAAGGGATTGATATGAGCACCTCTGTAAAAGATCCCACCCGGCTCAAATCCGCTACCTAGCAGGGCATCGAGCGTTCTTTTACGCGCGAGTCCTCACGTAAATCGGCTCCTTTCCCTTGATTAACACCGGGTACGGCGGTACCCTAAAAGAAGCAAGGAGGTTCCATGGCAGATAGAAACGTTACGCCGATTCGGGGACCGATCAAACTGAGTCTGGTTATTTTGGCCGTGGTGGTCATCGCTGTGCTTGGTGTTTCAGCCACCAGCTTCTTCGTCGTGGATCAAACCGAGCAGGCCGTAGTTCTAACATTGGGCAAGTTTGACCGCATCGCCGAGGCAGGGCTGCATTTCAAGTTACCGCTCGGTATACAGATGAACTACAACGTAAAGACAAAGGTGGTGCAAACCGCCCAATTCGGGTTCAGAACCGCGCAAGCCGGTGTTGTAACGCAGTATGATTCGCGCGCGTACCCGGAAGAGTCTACGATGCTCACCGGAGACCTCAACATCGTTGACGTCGAGTGGATTATCCAGTATCGCATAGACGACCCAAAAGCCTGGTTGTTCAACGTTGAAGACAGGGACAAGACGATACGGGACATAAGCCAGTCCGTTATCAACCTGCTGGTAGGTGACCGCACCATACTAGACGTTATGGGCGCGCAGAGAACCGATATTGAAATTGCGGCTACCCAGATGATGAACAACAGCTTTGACCAGTACGGACTGGGTGTCGATGTCATAGCGGTACGCCTGCAGAACATCGTACCCCCCGCTGGCGTTCAGGCGGCCTTTGAAGACGTCAACAAAGCCATACAGGACATGAACCGCCTCATAAACGAAGGCAAAGAGGCGTACAACAAGGAAATTCCCAAAGCGACTGGTGAAGCGGACCGTATCGTGCAGGTAGCACGCGGTTATGCGGCGGAACGCGTCAACAAGGCCAATGGAGACGTGGCCCGCTTCAACGCAGTCTACGATGAATACCGCAAAGCTCCCGATGTTACCAGGGACAGGCTCTACTACGAGATGATGGAAGAAATATTCTCTACCCAGGATGCTGTGGAGCTGATAGACAGCGAATTGAGCAATTTCATACCGATAAAGAACTTCGGTACTCAGACCGGAGGCCAGAAATGAAGAAGCTCATAACAGTGCTCGTGGTAGTAGTCGTTCTCGCGGCTCTTCTTCTACTAATGGGGCCGTTCTACGTGGTTACTGAAGGGAACCAAGCCGTCATCGTGCGCTTCGGCCAGCTCATGAAGGTTGAAACCGACGCTGGCCTCAAGTTCAAGATGCCCTTCGTAGATAACGTTGTTACCTACCCTAAAAGAATACAACCGTGGGATGGCGAAGCTCAGCGGATACCAACTAAAGAAAACCAGTTTATATGGGTGGATACGACAGCCCGCTGGAAGATTTCCGATCCGGCCAAGTTCTATGAGTCGGTAACGACCATTACAGGCGCGTACAGCAAGCTTGACGACGTAATCGACAGCGCCGTGCGCACTATTGTTTCGTCAAACTATCTGCGTGAGGCAGTCAGAAACTCAAACGAAATTCTCAAGTCCAGCGCCTCGGAAACCTTCGAGACTGGCGACGCCGAGGGTTCAGACTCTCTCCGCGAGCTCACCAAGACCGACGCTACGTTCGATCTTATTGAAAAAGGCAGAAGTGCCATCACCAGTGAAATTCTCGTCATCGCCCGTCAGCTTACGCCTCAGTACGGCATCGAGATTATAGACGTAATCCCGCGACAGATTCGCTACAGCGACGAGCTTACTGAAAGCGTCTACAACAGGATGATAAAAGAACGCAACCAGATTGCGCAGGCATTCAGGTCGTACGGTGAAGGCAAGAAGTCGGAATGGCTCGGAAAGCTGGAAAACGAGCAACGATCGGTGCTGTCAAAGGCGTACGAGCAAGCCGAAACGATAAAAGGTCAGGCTGATGCTACCGCTACGAAGATATACGCTGATTCATACAGTCGTGATCGTAGCTTCTTCGACTTCTGGAGATCTATAGAGTCGTACCGGCAGACCATGCC
>JAFGUM010000596.1 GCA_016938515.1 Spirochaetales bacterium
CCTCCACCAGGAAGCCAGGCCACTCCTGAAAAATGGGCTGGCTTCGACGAGGCAAAACGCAAGGACGCATGGGACAAGTACCTGGCCAGCGCCACCCCTGCCACGAGCGCTGTTCAGACCACCAGCGCCGCGGTTGCGCCAACGACTACAGTAGGCGCCAAGAGCGCCAGCACCCCCGTCGTCGTAGGTACGCTGAGCAAGGCACCGATGGAATTGTACTACTACGGACTTGGTGAAGTCGCGGCCGGACGTACTACAAAAGTAAGCCCACCCGCCAACGGGGTTGCTGTATCCATCTACGTATCAACTGGTGACTTTGTCGAAGTTGGTGACCTTCTGTTCTCTATGGACAATGGTGAAGGCGCGCGTGTTATAGAGCGCGCCAGCGAAAAATGGGACACTGAGCTCGCTCTCGCGCAAGTTCGGTACAACGAGGCTATACAAGCGCTCGAAACCTCCAATCAATTGTTGACCCGTGACCTTGTAACCAGGCAAGAAAACGACCGGGCTCGTCAGCTCGCCGAGGAAACCCGGCTGGCACTGGAAAAAGTACACGTCGCCAAGTCTGCCGAGCTGGAAACGCTGCAGTTGAACTATAAGGCTCTCGTAGCGGTAAGCCCTCTGCGGGGGTACGTTACGGCTATCAGTTTTTCCCGTGGAGAATCAGTCAATACTGCCGACTACGTTGATATTGCCAACCTCGAAACCGTGCTGATAACGGTTGCCGTTCCTGAAAACGTAATATCCCGCGTACAGCAAGGAGCCATCGTCAGGGCAAAGCAGGCTTCTGCCGCCGCCTTTAACCTCGAAGGGCGTATTCTGAGTAGAAGCATCGTCGCCGACGCCAATCGCGCTTACGAGGTAAGCGCCCAACTCAATAACCCCGACCAGCGATTGTTGCCGGGCATGCTGATGGAAACGCGCATCCAGATAGCCCAGCTCACCCCCCGCTTTGTAGTCCCGCGGGAATCAGTCGTATACGATGGCGGTGCCAGATACATCTTCATAGTCGATGCCAATGTCGCCCGAAAAATACCGGTGCAGACAGGTGCCAGCCGCGCCGGCTTTGTGCAGATAAGCGGCGCGCTTGAGGAAGGCTGGAACCTCGTGCTCGAAGGGCAGTCGTACTTGCAGGACGGCGGCGCTGTACGCGTCATTGAAACCCGCGCGTACCTTCCAGAAAGGATGGATTTCTGATGCGCCGCATAGCGCTCGCGGTGTTGGTGTTAGCCGTCGCCCTTCCCTCATGGTCTCTGGATTTTGAAGCGCTCGCCGGACGCCTGCAGTTCGTCGCGGAGGTTAGACAGGCTACGTTGACGCTTGAAAAAGCTCGTCTTGACGCCGAAGGAGCCTCACTCTCGACGGATCCACGCGTCAGTGTGAGTCCTACCGTAAAAACTACGGGAACAGAGGATGGCGAATACCTCAAAACCGAGCTGGAAGCAACCATAGGCATCGTGGTGGGCGCTGGACAGACTGACGTAGAACGAGAACGCCTGCTCGCCGCGCGCAACGCCGTGCTCCAAGCCGAAACTTCTCTCGCAGCGGCTCTTGACGCCGCGTACGCACAACTACACCGGTACTACCAGGACTTGTGGCTACTGCAAGAAGA
>JAFGUM010000119.1 GCA_016938515.1 Spirochaetales bacterium
CTGCAACCCGTGGACGACGACGTGGCGGTTTCGGCGACATATACGGCTTCCGCACCACAGACCGAATCTTCAGAAGCCGGGTTCGGCTTGTCAGTCCTGCTCGCGGAAGACCATATCGTCAACCAGGAGCTGTTCGCCACGCTGCTGCACAAGCTCGGTTGCGAGGTAACCGTGGCCGACGATGGCGAAGAAGCCCTCAAGCTTGGTTCTACGGGCAGCTATGACGTGGTGCTGATGGACATCAACATGCCAAAAATGAACGGGTACGACGCTACGAGGGCCTTGCGCGAGCGTGGTTTTACCAAGCCCATCATCGCCGTTACCGCGAGCGCTCTCAAAGGCGAGCGTGACGCGTGTATAGAGGTAGGCATGAACGATGTCCTCGTCAAGCCATTCAAGAAAGCGGATCTGGCGGCTACGCTCGGATTCTGGGCCAGGAAAGCCAGCATGGCCGCTCAGCCTGTCATCGCGGTGGCTCCGGAGCCAGACGAATCAACACAGGAACAGAAGGTTCTGGACTTTGACGGCCTCGTGGAAACCTTTCTGGGCAACCGCGACAAGGTTGTAGAGTTGCTCGGCCGCTTCTCTGCCAAGACCCGTTCGCAACTCGCCGACATGGAAGCCGCGGCGGCAGCTGCCGACGCCAAGACTCTGCGGGAAATTGCCCACTCTATAAAAGGAGCCGCGTGGAGCCTTACAGCCAAGGCGCTGGGAGACGCGGCCATGGGTATAGAAGAAGCCGCCAGCGAGGGAGACGCCATGACGGCTGCCGCTCTGATACCCGACCTGGCCGCGACGTTTGCCGAGTTTGAGTCGCGGGCCGTGTACTACACGCAATGAGCGCCGTTCTGGCGGTGCCGGAGCTTCGCGGGCTCGTGTGCGGCATAGACGAGGCCGGCAGAGGCCCCCTCGCCGGGCCGGTAGCGGCCGCCGCGGTTATCCTGCCGGACGATTTTCCTCTCAGCCTGCTCGATGACTCCAAAGCGCTATCCCTGAAAGCCAGAAACCGCGCGTTCGGTGAGATAGTGTGCAGGGCCCAGTGGGCCAACGCCTGGGCGTGGCCCGCTGAGATAGACGAGCACAACATCCTTTCGGCGACGATGCTGGCGATGAGGCGGGCGTTCATGCTGCTGGGTTGCGTTCCGGACACGGTTATAGTCGATGGCACCAGAACGCCGGATCTGCCCTGTGCCAGTCTGGCTGTTGTCAAGGCGGACCAGAAAGTGCCGGCGGTAATGGCCGCTTCAATAGTGGCCAAGGTGTCGCGGGACAGGATGATGGAACGCTACGATTGGTTGTACCCCGAGTATGGCTACGCGCGGCACAAGGGCTATCCTACGAAGGCTCACCGCGAGGCGTGCAGGCGCCTCGGGCCATCGCCGATACAGCGACTGAGCTTCAACTACTCCAGAGTCTAGGAGCC
>JAFGUM010000597.1 GCA_016938515.1 Spirochaetales bacterium
CGCCCCCTGGCTGAACCTCAGCCCCCGCGCTGGCGAGATGATAAGCAGGTATAAGAAGACTTATAACGAGGACTACGATTACTCCGGCCCCACGACCCACTACATCGGGGAGCTTGGACTCGACCTTACCGCAACCTTCAACGCCCAGTGGGAGTACAAAAACAAGCTCCTCGGCATCGACGGACTGCGCCACATCGTGCGCCCGCTCGTAAAGTGGAGGCGCTACTACATGGAAGGCGACACCGACGAGAACGTTATCGACATGGACTTTGGAGTGCCGGAGCTGCAAGTGCCAAGCCTCGACCTTCGCTCGGAACAAACCAACGACGTGTTGTATTCCTACAACCCGCACCTTGTCCGCTACGGGTTGGAAAACGTCCTTCAGACCCGCGAGGGCAAACACGGCTCGCGCACGCTTACTGCGCTCAACCTTTACCACGACCGCCACTTCAGCGACGAGACCGATGACACGAGCTACGTGCAGTTCTTCCTAAGCCCGGCGCCCTTCCTGAACCTGTCCTACGAGAGCGGCTTCGACGCGCAAGAGCACGACATGCACTGGCAGCGCGTGCGCCTTGGCCTTTCCAGCGCCGACCAGTGGGCGCTCGACTTCTACCTGGACTACAAGATCCGCCTGTACGAAGACTACATGACGCGCTTCAGGTATCAGCTAACCCGCGAATGGGGCACCGTGACCACACTCGGCTACGACGCCATGGAGGGCGATATTGATCGTGCCTCGTTCAGCCTGATCCAGCAAATGGGCGAGTATTGGACGATTCGCTACCGCCTCGCCTACCACAAGGACGACATGCGCCGCGACGATGTCGGCGTATCCGTATCCATAGCGACGCACAACTTCTAAAACTCGCGCGCGACCGCAATCAGACATGGCAAACGGACCGGAACCTCTGGCTTCTTCGCTCGAAGAGCCTGTGCGTCTTTCCGCGTTCGAAGGGCCGCTTGACCTCTTGCTGTATCTTGTAAGGCGTAACGAGATAGATATTTACGACATCCCGATTGTAGAGATTGCAGACCAGTACATGGGCTTCATCTCGGGGACTAACGAGGGAAAGCTCGAACTGGCGGGCGACTTTTTCGTAATGGCGGCAACGCTAATGCGCATAAAGAGCCGAATGCTCCTGCCCGCGCCCGAAAGAGAGGCCGACGCGGAAAAGGACGACGAAGACCCGCGCTGGGAGCTGGCCAAGATGCTGCTCGAATACCGCCGCTTCAAAGGGGCCGCCGAAGAGCTTTCCGCAAGAATAGTCGCGGCGATGGACCTTTTGCCGCGCAAAATAGTGGAGGAAGCCCTTCCGGAGCCGGACGCCGCCTCGCTTGAACCCGTGGACCGCTTCGACGTGTGGAGCGCGCTCAACAGAGTGCTGCGAAGGCTTGAGGAACGCACAAGAGAAGGCACCGTCGTCGCAGAAAAAGTCAGCG
>JAFGUM010000598.1 GCA_016938515.1 Spirochaetales bacterium
GAGGAAATCGGCACGATACCGGCCTGGCTCAGCCTGCCGGCTTCCGGCTTTATGCCCACCACGCCATTTACCGCCGCGGGTGACCCGCTAGAGCCGTCTGTTTCGGTTCCAACGGCCATAGGGCAGAGGCCAGCGGCCACGGCTACCGCCGAACCAGAGCTGGAGCCGCTGGGCGATCTGTCCAGCGCGTAGGGGTTGCGGCTCTGCCCTCCTTCGCTACTCCAGCCAGAACTAGAGTAGCGCGACCTGAAGTTGGCCCACTCGCTCATGTTCGTCTTGCCGAGGATAATGGCTCCCGCGGCGCGCAGGTTTGCTACCACAGCCGCGTCACGCGCCGCCTTGCGGCCAGCGAGCGCCGTCGAGCCAGCGCTCGTCGGCATGGAGTCGGCGGTATCTATGGACGCCTTGATGAGCACAGGCACGCCGTGTAGCGGGCCGAGCACGCGTCCGGCGCCTCGTTGGCTGTCTCGTTCGGCTGCCAGCTGCAGAGCCTGGTCGTTTACGTACAGCACGGAGCCGAGCGTGGGTCCAGACCGGTCTACCGCAGCGATACGCTCAAGAAGGCGGGTAACCAGTTGTACAGACCCAACGCCGCTGTCGTCGAGCGTCCAGGCCATGCGTGCCACCTGGTCTGCTGCCAAATCTGTTCTCATGATGCGGTGGGTGACGGAAAGGCCGAGAAGCGTTCTTCGGCAAAGTGACACGCAACCGTATGATCCGGGCCAACAGCACGCAGGAGTGGCTCTTCCACGCGGCACCGATCCTGCGCGTAGCGGCAGCGGCTGGCGAAACGGCAACCTGGCTTGGGGTTGATTGGCGACGACAACTCGCCGCTGAGCAGTATCGTATCCTTCCTTGCGTCTAGACTGGGCTCGGGTATGGCAGACAGCAGCGCCTCTGTATACGGGTGCGTCGGGCGCTCGAATAGTTCATCGGCGCTGGCCAGCTCCACGATCTTGCCCAGGTACATAACCGCTATGCGATCCGAGAAATGGTTGACTACAGCCAGGTCGTGCGTAATGAACAGGTACGTCAGCC
>JAFGUM010000120.1 GCA_016938515.1 Spirochaetales bacterium
ATAACCTTGCCTATCGCCTGGCGCCCGAAATAGTCGGAATAGGCCAGGTCTGATACGAGCATCTGAAACGGCTCGGCCTTCGTATACGCCGGGGGCGCTATCTCCCTGAGCATGGCGTCGAGCAGCGGGTGCAGGTTTTCACTGGTGCCTTCCAGGGTGTCCTGCGCGATGCCATCGCGTCCTATCGCGTAGAGCACCGGGAACTCAAGCTGGGCGTCGGTGGCGCCGAGGTCTATGAAGAGGTCGTATATCAGGCTGAGGACCTCCGCGGGTCGGGCGTCTGGCCTGTCTATCTTGTTGATGACGACGAGCACGGACAGACCGCCGGCCAGCGCTTTTCCCAGCACGAATCGCGTCTGCGGCAACGGCCCTTCCGAAGCGTCGACGAGAAGGATGGCACCATCCACCATCGACAGCGCGCGTTCCACTTCTCCACCAAAATCGGCGTGGCCGGGCGTATCGAGGATGTTTACCTTGACGCCGTTCCAGACTATAGAGCAGTTCTTTGCGGCTATGGTTATGCCACGCTCGCGCTCCAGATCCATGCTGTCCATGAGGCGCTCCTGCGTCTCCTGGCCTTCCCGGAAAACACCGGACTGCCTGAACATGGCGTCTACAAGGGTAGTCTTGCCGTGGTCGACGTGGGCGATGATGGCGATGTTTCTGATAGCGGGGTTGCATGCGTCTCTGTGGTTCACAGTAGTAATCCTGGTGTGCTTTTGAGGGCGGGAGATACCTCAGTATACCGGTAACGGCCTGCCGCGTATACGACCCTCGAAGCTACACCTGGAATAGGCCACACGCACAGAAACGCCTACGACAACAACCCCTTGATTATGAGGTCGGTAGCGGCGTCCTCGTCGAGGCCGCGGCTCATCAGCGTTTCCAGCTGCTTTGAATCGACGGAGCCTATGGCGGCTTCGTGCGTCACGTGGGCGCGGTGGTCGTTTACCTGCACAATCGGTACGGCGCGGGCGCGAGCCTGTCCTTGTAGTATCTCCTTGCAGTCTACGTGCCCCCTCGAGAACGGTGCGTCGGCTATGATCTCGTTTTCGATGTTGGCGCTCGACTGATCCTTGATGGCGATATGGCTGGTCAGCACGCCTACGGCGCCCTCGCCTACCAGGTGGGCCGCTTCGCGAATATGTATGCGATCGTCAAGCCGCCCATACACGCGGGTTTTCATGTCGACGACAGCGCCGGCGCCAACCTCGGCCGCGTAGTCCAGCTCTATGACACCCGCCGCGCCTTCTATGAGCTCAAACTCGGTGCTGTAACGCCCGTTTTCGTCTACCCTGACCTTTGTAGTGGGCACGATGGTGAGGCCGCCCTTGGGGCCATGCACGTGGCGCTCCAGGTAGGAAAGGGACGCATTTTTGCCGATGCTCACGGTGGCTTCCATCAGGTGCTGCACGTCTACGGCATTTGGAAAGGTGCAGTGCGCCATAAAGGTCGCGCTGGCGCCGTCTTCTATCACGGTTCGCGAGACGATGCGCTGCACTCCCGTGTCCGGTAGCACCCCAAAGCAGAAGTGCACCGGTTTTGCGATGGTTACACCACGTTTTACCCTGATGTCAACGTCAACGCCTTCTGGCAGCGATCTGGATTCCACCTCGAGCCCGGGTATCAGGTGCACGCCGAGAACCTGGTTGCCGTGTATTTCAACGTGTCCTTCATCGGGGCCGTAGTGAGGCTGTTTGATTGACGCGAGCAGCTCCGCTATCAATGCCGCCCTCTCGGCGGGCGGGATTTCCGTGGTACTGGTGGTTGCGGTATCTGCCATTGCCTATTCCTTTATGGAGAGAGGAGCCTTGTCGGGCTTGCCTATGTGCGTACACGGCGCGCACTTGCCATTGAAGTAGTCGTACATGCTTTCCATCGTCCCCTTGTCCACGACGCTGCCACCGCAGAGCAGGAAGGCGTGGTCTGCCCACTTGAGCACCTCGGGGCTGTGCGTTATGAGCATTATCGTGGTGCCTTCCTTCTTGAGTTCCTGGATGACGGTTAGTATGTGCTGTACTGAATCTATGTCGACGCCGCTGTCTGGCTCGTCCATGATGAGCAGCCGAGGCCTCATGGCGTGTACAGACGCCAGTTCTATTCGCTTCCGCTCGCCGCCAGACAGGGTTTTGTCTACCGCTCGCCCCATGTACCGCGATGGACTGAGGCCCACCACGTCCAGGGAGCGCCGCACGACGTCTTCATTCTTGTCTTTTGAGCCGGCTAGAATAAAATCAACGACGCTGAGGCCTTCATACCTTGCTGGCTCCTGGAATACCAGTGTGAGCCCCAGGCGAGCCCGCTCGTGTACCGACAGGTTCCGCAATGAGGTGCCTTCAAATACGATATCGCCTTCAAAATCCTTGTAGCCGTCCAGACCCATGATGGTCTGGGCGAGCGTAGACTTGCCGGCTCCGTTGGGTCCTATGACCGCGTGAACGTGACCCTGCCATATATCGATAGTCAAATCATGCAATATGGGTCTGGAATCCTTGATCAAGGTCAGATTCCGAATTTCAAGTGAGTTCATCAACGCTTCCTTGCTGTGCTTCTACACTATATACCGTACCAGTAATCTATGTAAAAAAGGTAATTTGGTCAATGAATACCACGAAAATCG
>JAFGUM010000121.1 GCA_016938515.1 Spirochaetales bacterium
CCGTAAGGTGATTTATCGGCCTAGTCGATACTTACCCCAAGTAGATTTTGTCACATGCCCAAAACCCGCGGGGGAACAAAAATGGAGGTGGCTTTAAGTGCTCTTGTACGTGCAATTTTTATTGTATCTGGCTTTGATGCTGGGTATCGGTTTCTATTCAATGAAGAAGGCGAGCAGTAACGAGCTGTTTATTATTGGAGGGCGAACCCTCGGCCCCATAACTACAGCCATCAGCGCCGGCGCTTCGGATATGTCCAGCTGGCTACTTCTTGGTCTACCTGGCGCGGTGTTCGCCAGCGGCCTGATAGAAGGTGTATGGATTTCTCTCGGGCTGACGCTCGGAGCCTACCTCAACTGGCTCTTTGTGGCAGGGCGACTACGCATCATGACGGAGAAGCTTGACGTCGTTACGCTCCCTTCGTTTATTTCCAGGCGCTTTGACGATAACCGGGGAGTGCTTAAAATCGTCTCGACGCTCGTCATCCTGTTCTTCTTTACGCTCTACGTTGCCTCGGGCTTAAAGGGCGGCACCTTGCTATTCGCGCACTCGTTTGGCGCGTCGGAAGGCGTTGGCCTCGTGGTTACGACGCTTGTAGTCGTTTCGTACACGTTTCTCGGCGGTTACCTGGCCGTCTGCTGGACAGACCTCATACAGGGATTGCTCATGGTTACGGCTCTCGTGTTCGCGGCCCTGATGGGCTTTTTCGCGATCAGCGGTACCGGCGTTGACATCAGCGCTATAAACCCGAACGCCCTGAAGTTTTCAACCAGCTGGATTACAGGCGCGTCACTCATGGCCTGGGGCTTTGGCTATTTTGGCCAGCCGCATATTCTGGCTCGCTTTATCGGCATAGACAGCGTCAAATCGGTTCCCAGAGCGCGACGCGTGGGCACCAGCTGGATGATCGTGAGCCTTGTCATGGCATGCGCCATCGGCGTCATCGGCATTGGCTACATGAGCCTTCATCCTGATGCCGCTGTCGTAGGTGAAGGCGGTAACCCCGAGCGCATTTTCCTCGCCCTCTCAAGCGCC
>JAFGUM010000599.1 GCA_016938515.1 Spirochaetales bacterium
ACTATCCACAGGTTCAGGAAGGGAAACCACGCGGCTTCGCTCTTTGCTATGAATCCTACCGGCCTTGGCATGTACGCGAGCATCATTACTATGTCCAGGTCTCCCTGGTGGTTGCCTACGAAGCACAGCTTCCTGTCGGCTGGCACGTTCTCGAGGCCTTCAACGATCGTGCGCACGCCCATGATCCACAGGATGAACCGCGTCCACGCGCGCATCAAGCACCCGAGCGCCGGCCTGCTCAGCCTTCCGAGGCCGACAGCTTCTGCTACGATAAAGACCAGCGCGAGCGGTGTGCCGAGCGCTGCGCTTATCCAGATAAAACCAAGCACTGCCACTGTCTTGAGCATCAAATACCCCTCTGCTACGCGTGTACAGCCACGATATCGCCCATGATCACCGATTTTAAAGCGGATGCCAAGTCCATCACCCTGCAAATTTGGATATATCGATCGTTTGCTGTATACTCAGGGCATGAATAATTATACAGTGCAATGTTTGATGAGCGCGTGCGGGGACGTTGCCCCGGACGAGAGGCCGTAATCATGGACGGCTACTTCGCATCGTATCGCGAGTACCACCTGGGCTCATCAGCGAGGTACTACGCACCCACCACCGACGGCAAGCCTGCGACCATCTGGGTATCAGGCGATCTAGACACAGAGACCGCGGCTGATTTCTACGACGGTGCAGTACGCGCGCTGGGCGACATGCTCCCCGGCTCCGAACTCGTGCTGGCTCTGGGTGACGTTGGCTACGTGTCGTCTGCAGGAGTCGGCGCTTTGGCACGCTTGCAGGCCGAGGCGGAAAAGCGCTTCATCTCGCTGGCGGTCTACGGACTCAGACCCACCGTGCGGGACGTCTTCTCGGTACTCGGCTTGTTGCGCTATTTCCGCGTTCTGGATGACGCCGAGCCGGCCTGATCGCCGCTCAATCCTCTATAAACAGCGCGCCGGTGCCAAGGCTTTCAGCTTTTGCTCCAAAGAACTCACCCAGGGGGCCGCCTTCCGAGACCCACGAGAATAGCAGCAGGGCTTCTCGCACCCTGGCCATGCCGAGTGCCAGACTGGCGTTTGCCGAGTCGAACCCCGCAAAGTACGCGGCGCTCGAACGCCCATCCTTTAGCGTGCCAACGCCGGTACCAGACGCGTGCAGCGCCTTGAGCTCCATCAAGCGGTAATACGGCCGTTCAAGCGAAAACAGCGCCTTGAGGCAGTCGAACAAGGCAGCCGAAACGGCTTTCTTTTCGGCTATCCAGTCTGTAAAGCGCGGTTGC